>CAJXGP010000128.1 GCA_913053915.1 uncultured Ignavibacteriales bacterium
TACAGTTGAGCAACGTGAAAATTTTGTAAGCATCTCACTCAAAAGATGTTGAAATTAGTGAATTTAATGATAAAAAGCCTATTTTTATTGCAGTTTAACAATTCTATTCGCTCTTAGAATAGAGCCTATTTTTTTAACCCGTCCCACCTCACCGGTTTCAAGCCGTACCTTAATTCCATGAGGATGTTTTGGAGATTTTGTAAGAATATCTTTAACATATCCTTCGGTAAGTTCACCTGAGCGCTGATCTTCTTTAAGCACAATTGCAACGTGCAGTTTTAGTTTAATTTGCTCGCGTTTTGTTCCGTTAACTCTACAAACAAAGAAGAATCAAATACTCCCTCTTTTTGAAATCTCTTTAACCCAACAAAATATTGTAGATAAATATTTTCTTTTATCGTTTCTATTACTTCTCTATCACTTATCTTATTATTATTTAATAATTTATCCGCTTTTCAGCAAGCCCTAATTACAACAGAGACGTAAGTATATTAAAAAATAATTCACATCTAAAAAATTATTGTTAAAATGACATTTTCATATTAACGGAATTTCTAATTTTTAAACAGCCGCTATTTCGCAGAATCTCTGATAATTGCTATATGCAGCAACTTTTATTTAAAGTGGATAAAACTTGGTGTACACCGGAGATACTTACGATTTTTCCTAAAAACACAAACCTGAAAAATTTCATGATTTATTGAGAATTAATCTCTTGAACCGGTATATTTATAATAAAAGTTGTTCCTTCGCCTATTTTACTTTCAACTTTAATAGCTCCATGCATTAGTTGAACATAATTTTTAATAATGGATAGTCCCAATCCGGTACCGTGAATATTAGCTACATTTTCCGCTCTGTGAAAAGGTTCAAACAGATGTTTTTGATCCTTTTCGGGTATTCCTATTCCATGATCGGTAATACGTAAATTAGTTCCATTTTCATTGCACGCTACCGAGAGTATAATATCGGTCCCATGCGGTGAATATTTTAGAGCATTTGAAAGAAGATTTGTTATAATATGTCTCATGAATTTTTCATCTAATACACAGGTTTTACATTCACCGGGAAAATTTACTTTAATCAGATGATTATCATTGTCTACCGATTGAAAATTCTTAATAATGTTTTTTATTAAAATTTTTAGATTTATTTCTTGAAGTTTAACTTTAGTTTTTCCTATATCGAGCCTGCTAAGCGTCAATACTTCATTTAGCATGTTAGTCATATTTTTAATTGAATTTTCTATAATATGCAAGTAACTAATTTCCTTATCGATATCCCATCTATTGATATTTCTTTCAATTAATTGAGCAGATGATTGAATTACCGTCAGCGGAGTTCTGAATTCGTGAGATACCATAGATATAAACTTTGATTTCAGATCGTTCAATTCCTTCTCCTTTTCTAATGCTTTCCAAATTTCATTTTCCACCTTCTCATGGGCAGCTAAATCAGCTTGCAATTGAATTTTCTCTTTTTCCGTTTCTTTGGCTCTCTCTTTTTCCGTTATATCCCTGAAACTCCAAACCCGCCCTATAATTTTTCCATCTAATCTTTGAGGATTTGAATAACATTCATATATCTTATTATCATCCAATTTCAACAGGTCGTAACTGGCAGTATCGTATTGAACATTTAATTCATTTACTCTTTTGACGATTTTATCACTGTTTTTAATATAAGAGAGAAAAGTTGAAAAACTGCTTTTATTATTAAGTATTTCGTCAAGTTTATACATAGAAATCCACAGTTTCAAAAAATTTTGGTTATAGTTAACTATATTGCCTTTTCTGTCGGTTACTAAGATACCGTCGGTAGTAGATTCCAGAGTGGCATTAAGCAGCGAAATAGTAGTCTTAATTTTTTCAATATTTGCTTTTTGTCCGGTAACATCAATGAAAGACCCCATCAAATAAACCGGGTCGGCAGAATTATCGTTTACAACACTTAAAGAGGCTTGAACTATTTTAACTTTACCATTTTTAGTTAAAGCGCACAATTCACCTAACCAGCCTTTTTCCGTAAATGCTTCTTTTACAATTCCCTTTACCTTTTCTTGATCATTCCAAAAACTGATAAATGATCTGCCGATGACTTCATCCGGCTTCTCGTATCTCCACAATTTCAAGAATGAATTATTAATATATGAGACTGCATTGTCTAAATTAACAATAACAATTGCATTGAAGGAAGATTCTATAGCGTTATCCTTAATTCGTAATGACTCTTCTGCTTTTATCCGTTCGACGATTTCTTGTTTTAGCTCTGCTGTGCGTTCTTCTACTTTTAATTCCAGTTGTTGATTTAACTCTTCTAGCTCTAGTTGAACTTTTTTTAAATGTTCATTTTTATTTATCACATTTTTATAAGTTGAAATTAATAAATCCAATATTTGTCTTTTATTGGAATTTATAATATATTTTTTTCTTTCAAATAATAACTCAACTCCCGGTTCGCACGAATCATCTTTTATCAATACTCGATTATTTAAAACATATTCAATTTTCGATAGGAGGTTGTCTTTTTCAAAAGGTTTTAGTACGAAATTATCTGCGCCGCATTCTAGACCTTTAATAATATCTTTTAGCTCTGAAAGTGAGGTTAAGAGAATCACGGGAATATTTTTTAATTCCTTATCCTTTTTAATGTAACGGCAAAGCTCAAAGCCATTCATTTCCGGCATAATGATATCGCTAATCACAAGTTTGGGCTTTGTCGTTTTTAAAAGCGATATCGCTTTCTTCCCATTAGCGGCTTTTTGAACTTCATAATTATTTTTACTTAATACATATCGAAGTTTTTCCGCTTGGGTAGGACTGTCTTCCACAATTAAAATATCGGTTTTATCCATTTACACACTCATTTTATTATTTATTAAAGTAGTCGGTACCAAAATTATTTTCCCGGGTGAAAGTATATAACTAGCACATCCTATCTTAACAGCTTCACAGGGCATACCGTCAACAACAACGGGCAAGGTAAGTTTGAGAAATTAAACTACTTCCGTACAGACGGCAATAAGAGGTAGAGAAACAAAAGTAAAGTTAAAGATAGAGGAACCGGGCAACAATAAATACATGGTAAGTCGTCCGGAACAAAAAATTAAAGAACGCTATTTTTTACAAATAAAATTTCAAATATACTCTTCTACCGAAAATATTTTAAGAAAAACAGTCTTTGCTTAGCATACATGAAAAATATTTGGATTTACAGATATAATTTTTTCCCATACTTTTAAAGTGAACTCGTTAATGGTTAGCCGAGTTTAAAATCACAATAAGTACTTTTGAGACCGGCTCTACAATTTATTACCGGCAGTTTTATGGTGTAATCTCATAGATAATATATAGTGATATTTTCGTATTAATCATAAAACAAAAATCATAAAAGAGTTCACTCTGTAAATATGCTTACTCCTTAGTTTTGTATTTGCTAATATTCCTTTTGATAATCTCTAATAAACCTTTTTTAGTATACGGTTTGGAAATATAATCGTCGAAGCCTTCTTTCAAATAATAATCTTTATCACTTTCCATTGCATAAGCAGTTAGTGAAACAATAGGGATGTTTTCATACTCTTTCATAGAGCGAATTTTTTTCATTATCTGTACGCCGTTAACATTTGTTTTTAAATTTATATCCATAAATATAAGATTATATTTTTTTCCACTCAATTTAGTTAAGCCTTCTTCTTTATTGGGTACAAAGTCTAAGTCATATAATTGCTTCAGATATAGTTTGGCAACTTCAATGGAAATATCATCGTCTTCAAAATATAATACGCGGGGTTTTACCTTGCCGGTTGCAGGTGAATCCATCTTCGTATTCTTAATATCATCAGCTTGGATTCTTTTTACTTCAATTTCAGCATTGGGAAGAATTAAGGGAAAAATAAGAGTAAATTCCGATCCTATTCCTAAATCACTCTCCAATGATATTGAACCGCCAAGCAGATTAACATATTCCTTCACCAACGAAAGTCCCAATCCGACACCTTCAAATTTACGGGTATTACCTTCACTCACTTGCCGAAAAGCTTCCCAAATTATTCCTTGTTTATCTTTTTCTATTCCTATTCCGGTATCCTTTATCGTTATTTGAAAATGCTTGTTATCGGACATTTTAGCTAATTTGACCGTTACACTGCCTTCATTGGTAAATTTTAATGCATTACTAATTAATTTATTCATTATTCCTTGCAAGGCATATGTATTGGTTACCGTTGTTAAATTATCGATTTTACTTTCAAAATTGAGTGAAATATTTTTCTTTATTGCGCTTGATTGGAAGTTAAAAACAATTTCTTTTACCGTCTGTACCATGTCAATTATGTTTCTGTTTACCTTAATATTATGAGATTCAATCATGCTGAGTGCAAGAATTGAATCGAATGTATTTAATAACCTTTCGCCCGCTTCAAAAACTAATTTGGCATAATTCTTCAGTTCAGGGGCTTTTATCTCCTCCTTTAAGATGTCCGTAAAACCTAAAATGCCGACTAATGGTGTTCTAAGTTCGTGGCTCATATTTGCTAGGAAGATCGATTTTAATCTGTTCATCTCTTCTGCTTTTTCTTTTGCGTCTATAAGTTCCTTTTCCATCTTCTTAATATTCGTAATGTCAACCATATAAACTTGGTAGTTTTTCAACCCATCATTATTCCTTGCTATACCGACAACCTTCTGAAGAACGTATATTTTATTCCCCTTTTTAGTTATATAATAACGAGTGTATTGTTTTAGTTCATCTTTTCCATTTGAGGGATTTACCGGCAATTTTGCATCCTTTTCTTTGTCTTTATCATTACCACTTAACTCACTTAAATTTGTTTTTAACGCTTCTTCTTTAGATGAAAATTCGAATAATGATATAAATATCTTATTACAATCAATGATTTCTCCCTTCGAATTAACGATCAAATCTGCCGAAATATCTTCGTCAAAAAACTTTCTGTATTTCTCTTCACCGGCTTTCAATTTTTTTTCCGCTTCAAGTTTATCGGTGATATCTCTTATTATACCGAGAATAATTTTTTTATCATTAATTGTAAGCAGTTTTGAATTGACTTCAGCGGTAAATATTTTACCGTTAGTATTTTTAAAGTCTATAATAAAATTGGTCATACCGTCTTTTAAGATATCATTAAAAGCCGCCTTAGATGGGACATAGTTATAATCCGGATGAAGATCTTTCAAATTTAATTTCGAGATATCTTTGTCTTTAAGACCGAGTAGGTCGACTGCCTTTTCATTTGCACTTAAAATATTACCTTGGATATCGTGCAAGATTATTGCATCTATAGACAAATTAAATAAGGTATGATATAGATTTTTTGTATCAACTAAAGCTTTTCTCGTTTTTTCTTGTTCGGTGATATCCTCGGCTATTGACAGAACTTTCGAAATATTATTATGGTTATCTGTTATTATAGTATTGTGCCAATAGCACCAAATTTTTCTCCCGTCTTTTGTAATGTTTTCATTTTTACTTATCTTACCACTTTTCCGTTCGATTATGTTATTAAACAATTTTTCAATATCCTTTTGTATTTCTTCCGGTACGATTATTTCATTAGCATGCTTACCCAACGCTTCTTTTCTGCTATAACCGAATATCCGTTCGGCAGATTTATTCCATTCTTGTATTCTGAAATTTAAATCCCAGTAGATTACCGCCAAAGGTGTATTTTCCAACTGACTGATAAATTGTTTGCGTGTTTCGGCTAATTCATTTTCAGTTTCCATCTTTTTCCCCAAAACTTCAGACTCTTCCAATATTCTTTTAACGGCCGATAGAAGCCTCTTAAGATTATTCTTAGATATGTAATCGGAGGCGCCTGCAAGCATACATTCTACTACGGCTTCTTCACCAATACTATTTGATATTACTATAAAAGGTAGATGAGGGTATGAGTTGCGTACATATTTCAATGCTGAAAGTCCGTGATATACAGGAAGGTTATAACCGGAAAAAATAAGATCAAAATGTTTAGTTTTCAGCATTTCCTTAAAATCTTTTTCATTTCCCACCATTGTAATTTCACATTCGAGATTTCCCGCTTCTAGTATAGATTTAACTTTATCGAAATTCTCTTTATCATCATTCAGATGAAGAATTTGGATTTTCTTCTCCATATTTACACCTGTTTTTTATCCATGGAAAATGATACAATAAATTACCTATAATAAATGAGCCGGTTCTAAAAAGATTTATTTTTTTTAATTAAAAAAAAGTATGTCTTATTATCAACATATTAAACATTACTTGAGTTATCAAATATTTTTGATAATCCGAAGTACTATGAATGACTTTTCACATTAGAGTTTCTGCAAAATAAGACATTTGAACGATTTGTCATTTCGACCGAAG
>CAJXGP010000129.1 GCA_913053915.1 uncultured Ignavibacteriales bacterium
GCCTTTGATTGCATTTAACCTGCCTCTAAAACTGTCTGTGATAGAACGGGGTTGCTCGTAAATTTCTTTCAGCATAAAATGCTCATAACCTCCTTTTTCCAATTCATTAAGATTTTCTTCTACTTGATTCCTCGTGATGTTACGAGGTTTAAGGGCAATGATTATCCCCTTTTCTATTTCTTCATCTTGTATAACAATCATATTGTAAAACAATTATAATTAAATAGGATTCTCTGAAATGAAGAAAAGATGACACTTAATTAAACTTTTCAGCATAACATCAAAATCCGTTAACTAACCGGAAATGTATTTTACCGTCTCTAAACGAGTCACCTTGTGCAAGGGCAAAACTAACATTCAGGATACCAAGCCCCGTTTCCAAATTCAATCCAATCCCATAACCTATTTTAAAACCTTCTTGTTGTGGACTATTTAATTGTGGTTGTGCTTTTCTAAAATAATAACCGGTATCAAAAAAGATAAATCCATAAGTTCTTTTTTGCAACAATAATCTATACTCTAAATTTGACCAAAAAATTCTTGAACCCAAAAATTGATTCTCACGATAACCTCTGAGCGAACTAGCGCCACCCAACCTAAATAAATCGCTAATTTCTAAAAAAGAACCTCTAATGTCCCTTCCATGTAACCCAAGTGAAATAATTTGTTTGTTAAACAATTCATAATAACCTATTAAATCTACTTTTATTCTTTGCAGATTTATATTTGTTTGAAGACCAGGTTTAATAAACATTGGTGGTCCATTAATTTTCTTCTGACTAAAAGAATAAGAATTAATAAATAAAATTCCTTTAGTTGGTGCATAAGGATCATCCCGGGTATCGATTTTAATATTTATTCCGGTAGTGAAGGCTGAGGAATTAAATACCGTAAATATGTTGTTATTATTAATTGTTGGGATCACAGACTCTGCCGATAAAAATAATGAAGCAGATATATTTTGAGTAGCAAGGTATTCCAATGCACCATCCAACTTTCTTTCAACGTATGTTGTATCTTGCTTTCTTTGATTTAAAGTTAATGTTAAATTAAAAGGATAACCAAATAACCATGGTTCTAAATATTTTAGTTCCAAATTTTGAGAGGTTCTATTATATTTATGCCATCTGATCGCAGCAGATCTGCCACTGCCGAATAAATTCCGAAGACTTACATTTACAAGACCGGTTATATATCCCGATTCACCTTTCCTTGAACCGGGTATATATCCAATAATTCCATCAAAATTGTTTGTTTCTCTCTCTTTTACATGAATTACCAACACTCCTTTATTGTGCGAGTTGATATAAAAATCCGGAGGGTTTACCGGTTGGAAAAAACCGAGTCTATTCAATTTACTAGGTATTTCATCTATCAAGCGCTGCGAATATTTTTCTCCCAATTTTATCCTTAGTCCACGGATTATAACATAATCATCTGTTTTTGTGTTACCGATTATTTCTATTTTATCTATTCTGCTTTTCAATCCTTTATTAATTTTTAAATAGATATCTGCATAATGAATATTACGAGTTGAATCAGTAAAAAGTTGGATGGATGAAATAATAATTTTAGCAAATGGGTATCCGTTATTTTCATAATACTTTAACACATTTGATATTCCGGATTCTAAATCAAACTTATTATATATGTGGTTTTTAAGGTAATGAAACATCGTTATTATATTATGATCACGAGTACTGTCCTCCCATATAATTTTAATTTTTCTGACATAAGTGGGAGAACCTTCACGGACATTAATATAAAAAATAACTTTCTGAGAATCAGGCTCATATTTATAATAAGTACCTTTAAACGAGCTATTAAAATATCCTCGTTCGCCAAGATGAAATGCAAGCTTTTTTTTAACCGAATCGATAATACCGTTATAAATTTTTACTCCGGTAGTGATATTGCTCCAATTAATAATTTCATTACTATTGAAATCTCGTGTCTCATTTACATGTATAGATACAATAGTCTGAGAATATAATAAGGAAGGAATAATTAAAATAACCAACAAATAATATTTAACGGTGAGTAACATCAAGGGTTTTCATTTTTTTGCCTACAGCATACAGCTTAATTAATTTTTTGTACTTATCAATCTCCTGAATATTTACCTTAGAGATATCGAATCTGGAAGCATTTACAATACCAAGTGAGGAAGCAACAATTACATTCTCTTCAAATGTTAGATTTTTATGTAAACCATAAATAATTCCGGCGGTAAAACAATCACCGCTTCCTGTTGAGTCTAATGTTTCAATCTTTGGAATTTCCACTTTATAATGGAAGTCGAAGTTTGATATATAAAACGGGTTGGGTCCGTCAGTGAGATAAACCTGCTTTATACCTTTATTATAAAGACCGGATAAAAATTCCATTTTTTCTTTTTCATTGCTTAATGAACAATTAAGAGAGCTTTCTATTTCATTAACGTTGTTATGAATAATAGTAGGAACGGCTTCTAAAGATGCATTTAAATGTTCGCCATAAGTATCTAATATTGAAAACTTACCATATTCATTTGCTAACTTTATTCCAAAGGGGAAAATTGAATTTGCTTCAATTGAGGGTGAGCTTCCCGAAAAAACAACCATTTCGCAATTCCGAATCATCTTTTCCAATTTTCTTTTAAATTCTTCTATCTCTTCCAGAGAAATAGAAGAATTCTCAGAGAAATAGGATGTTATTGTTTTAGTTGAGTTATCCAGTATAATCGCAGCTTCTCTCGTGTCGGATTTTGTTTTAATAACAGAAATTTTAATTCCTTCTTCGGTAAGAACATTCCGTAAAACTTTTCCATTCATCCCCCCCAAAAATGTCAAAGCAAGATTATCAATACCTAATAGATTTAGTTGCCTGCTCACATTGATACCTTTACCTCCAGCCTTTAATTGCTCTACTCCTCCCCTATTTGGGGAATCAATCTTTATCGTGTCATATAAAAATCTTCTTTCAAGAAGAGGATTTAACGTTACAGTAAGAATCATTTTTTAAACATTGCTTATTAATTATATGGATTTATTCGTTTTGTAATAACACTACTATAAAGTCAAATATGTTCTGTCGTATTGGCTTTGTTGACACAAGAAAAACTCATCCCCCCCGCCCCTTCTCTTGCAAAGAGAAGGGGAGCTAAAGCCCCTCTCTTTTTAAGAGAGGGGTTTGGGGTGAGTTCAAAAGTTATACAACATTACAAATATGACTTGACACTACAACGTTAGTGATTATATCTAAATCTGTACAAATCTCCCGTTAACGGAGTTACCAAACGATAATCTCCAAAACCTGTTTCATCTACAAAAACAAAATTTCTATTTAAACTATAATACTCCCAAACGACATAAGGTTTCGAATCAATATCAAAAGGATGCCTATCAACCGAATTAGGAGGACCGAGTAAAATAAAAACCATTCCTCTATCGGTTCGCCAGCCATTAATATATTGAGTAAAATGTGCATTAGCATAGGCAACTCTTCGAAAATACTCATCAAACACAGGATTATTCTGAGTATTGGGAGTAGGATCTATTTTTTTCCAAAAAGCCAAAAATAGTTTTAGTTTTTCATCTTTTGTTTTTGCTTCCTGCATAGAGTCAATCGCAGAAGGAGAAGCAATATAAACCATCTCCTTTATAGCTTTTCCTAAGTCTCTTACTGTGGAGGGCACGCCAACCCATTGAGAGAAAAAACGTTTTTGTACAGAGGCTAACAAAACATTATTCTTATTCTTTAAATCAATAGAAAGTTTATAGTTCCCCAAGCTAAAACTACTATCATGGACAATGTGAAAAATTCTATTTTCACCCTTATTAATATTTTTCCGTTCGGTTTCATAAAAAATCCGTTTATTATGATTATCATAAATAGCATATTGAATATTGACATTGCGTGGATTTGAAGAATAAACTTCAAAAAAGAAAGGCAGTCCGTTTTTAATATTAGCAACGTTTCTAGATATATTCGGAATAACTTTCTTTTTACCTTTTTCCTGCGAATATTTGGAAATCAGCAAGATATCACTAACGGATAAACTATCCTTCATATTTCTTACGTTGAATACCACCTTTTTTGTATAATCTCTTTTAGAATCTATATCTTCAACTGAAGTTCTAATTGTATATTTACCGGGGGAAAGATAAAAAGAACGCGCCGTTAAACTGAAATTATCTTTTGATATAGTTTCATGGAAATTACCTGTAGTAATATTTTCTTTCCATATTTTTTCTTCGATGAGTTTATTTTTTTTCTTATTAAAAATTGAGATGGTTGTGGTGTAAGAGCCGGTAAATTGCTTATCGGATTTTAAAAATTGAATTGATTTATATGGAATTTGCAAATAAACGTCGACTCTGGTTAAATCCTTTTTTGAGGATGGGAAGTTTAACAGATCTTGATAAAACATATTCTTATTATTAGTATTATTCTGTTCGGCAAGTTCAACTTGAGCTTTAATCAATGAAGCGTTAGTAATAAATAATAATATTAAAAATAACTTTTTCATATATTAGTTCCTTAAATTACCGGGAACTTTAGCATAAAGATCATATTCATCAACATCATAAATTTTACATTGATAAAAATTTCCCGGACGGATAGTACCCGAAGATACAGCCGGGATTAATACTTCTCCGTCCACTTCGAGTGCATCTCTGTATGATCTACCGATATAAAATTCGCCATCTAATCTTTCCACAAGGATCGATAATTTTTTCCCCACTAATTGTTTATTCTTCTTAAAAGAAATTTCTTTTTGTAATTCCATTAAAATATCTCTTCGCTCAAGTTTTACCTTCTCGGGAATCGGATCACCCAATAGATAACTGGCAGTATTCTCTTCAACTGAGAAAGTAAAAGTTCCTATTCTATCAAATTCGATTTCCTTCACAAAATCACATAATTCATTAAATTCTTTTTCAGTTTCAGTGGGGTAACCAACAATAAAGGTAGTTCGCAATGTTAGATCCGGTATCCTGTTTTTTAATTTATATAACAAATTCCTGGTTCTTTTGCTGTTAATCCCTCTTCGCATCGATTTTAATACATTGTCGGATATATGCTGCAATGGAATATCTAAGTATTTACAAATTTTAGGATTACCGGCAATAATATCGATTAAATCATCAGGAAATTTTGAAGGATACGCATACATCAATCTTATCCATTGAATACCTTCCACTTCACTTAGTTTATTCAATAAACCGGCTAAAACTCTTTTACCATATAAATCGATACCATAAGCGATAGTATCTTGAGCTATTACAATTAATTCTTTAGTATTGTTCCCAGCTAAGAACTCTGCTTCTTTCACTAAATCAAACATAGGTTTCGAATGATACTTGCCTCGCATAAGAGGAATTGCACAAAAGGAACATGGATGATCGCAACCTTCGGAAATTTTTAAAAATGCAGTATATGAAGGTGTTGTTAATAATCTTTCACCAAGTAAATTATACTTTAGCTTTCCACCCAATTCATTTATAATACCCTCATAATTTTCAGTACCGAAATAAACATCTACTTCGGGGATTTCATTTTGTAATTCATCCTTATATCTTTCCGACAAACATCCGGCAACAATAACTTTCTTTAATTTTCCACTTCGTTTTAAGGCAACAGCATTTAAAATTGTATCGATTGATTCCTGTCTAGCTGCTTCAATAAACCCACAAGTATTTATTATAACTGTTTCAGCCTCATTAGCGTCATTAATTAAATTAAAATTATTAAGCTTAAGCTGATTCAACAATCTTTCGGAGTCAACAGTATTTTTCGAACACCCGAGAGTAATTACATTTACTTTTTCTTTTTTAGACATCGTTTCCCAACTATTCTAATTTTATTAACAATTTATTACCTACCAAAATATTTTAAAACCAATAAAATTACAGGTGAAGTAAAAAGCAAAGAATCAAAGCGATCGAACATGCCGCCATGCCCCGGGATAATATTTGAAGAATCCTTTACACCCGCATCTCTTTTAATTAACGATTCCACTAAATCACCAAGTTGACCGATTGTACCGACTATTATTCCAAAAAGAATTATTTGATTCCAGGAAAGGAAATTAAGCAAAATTAATTTAGCAATAATCATAGTTAAAACAGCAAATACAAAACCAAATATTGCACCTTCCCAGCTTTTATTGGGACTAACCTTTGGGGAAAGTTTATGTTTTCCCAGTTTAGTACCACCGATGTATGCAGCAGAATCACAAATCCAAATAGAAGATAACAGAGAAATTATCAAATATCCGCCTCTATTATAAAGACCTCCGATTGCCGGATAAAATTCCCTTATATCGAGTAATGCACTTGAAAATAATCCGATATAAAAAAT
>CAJXGP010000130.1 GCA_913053915.1 uncultured Ignavibacteriales bacterium
CTGTTCCAATCTAAATTTAATAGCTTCTACCGGATCCGGCAATGCAATCGGATAATGCTTCTTTTCATAGTCTTCAATAAGGATTGAAAGTAATTCCAATTCATCATACTCAGAAGAATTTATTTTTAAATCTTTTTGTAGTAATAGATATACCTTTTCTAATGCTTCGTTATATTCTTTTTTTGTTCTAATAGGTTTTAACATATTTAATTTCCTTTATATTTAATTTATCGTATTCTTTGTGTGTACCAATCCAAACAATGAAAACAATACCTATTCTGTACTCAACATCCACAATTAGACGATATTTATTCCCATGAATATTAAAAACGACTCTCTTGTTTGTTATAATTGAAGCATTCTTATACTGCTCTTTTAATTCATTTGGCGATGTCCATAATGCATTTGATACTTCATCAAACCAGGCTCTTAAAGCCTGTTTTGTTTCGAGATGTTTATCCGAGAAACTTGTTAATGTTTTTCTTGAAATAATCCGCATATTCTAAAATATTAATATAGTAAATGTTCCCGTAATGGGAAAGACCGTAAACTTAAAATAATCAGTCTGTTTTTTTGATTATTTTTGCCGGCACACCCGCAACAATTGTATTTGGCGGTACATCTTTTGTAACAACAGCTCCAGCGCCTACAATTGCTTTTTCACCAATAGTAATACCAGCCAAACCATCAATGGCATTTGTTAAAGGTTGTCTATTTTCATTTATTGCGGTGATAAACTCATTAGCTCCCAAAGATAATGCTTCTGTTTGAATTACCTTAGGAGAATGCATATCGCCTATTCTGTATTGAACTAATGCTTCATGAATTTCTTCTCTTTTTGAGATATTAATTCCACTGTCATAAACTTTAATTTTTTCCAGATTTTCCATATCGTTAAATACTATCATTTTCTTATCACCTCCTATAATCATTCTTCTGATTTTCACAGGAGATGTCCAATTAACATGGAAATGGGCAAAACAGTTATTATCAAAATACACAAATAAATGAGCAACGTTTTCGTGTTCATAAAAATTTGCTATTCCATTTGCAGCTACAGCTACAGGTTTATTATTCGGGAGTAAATATCCCATAATAGATAAATCGTGCGGTGCAAGATCCCAAATTACATTTACATCATGTTGAAATAAACCGAGATTTACTCTAACCGAATCAAAATATTTAATTTCCCCAATTTCTCCGCTGTCGGCCAATTCTTTCATTTTACGCACAGCACCGGTATAAATAAATGTGTGATCGACAAATATCTTCAAATTACGTTTTTCCGCCAACTCAATCAGCTCAACAGCTTCTTGGGAAGCAGCGGTAAACGGTTTTTCAACCCATATATGCTTTCCCATTAAAAGAGCTTGTTTAGCAAAATTGAAATGTGTTGCAACCGGTGTAGCAATTGCAACTACATCCACATTTTTTAACATTTCATCGTAATCTTTTGTTAAAATCGTACTGGGAAATTTAGATTTAATAAAATTAAGTCGAGAATCAAGCAAATCACACCCATAAACCTGCTCAACTTCAGACTGAGATAGAAAATTTCGAATCAAATTTGGTCCCCAATAACCAAGACCTAAAATACCTGCTTTCATTATTACCTCGTTAAATTATAAATATTTATTCCCCGCCTTTCGATAAAAGCATAACGGGAATTGTTTTAAAAATTAATTGTAAATCCAACCAGGGCGACATATTATTAATATAATAAAGGTCCAAGACAACAGAATCCTGAAAGGTTACATCGCTTCTTCCAAAAACTTGCCAAACTCCTGTACAACCCGGTAAAACTTTAACCCGCCTTTTGTGCCATTCATCATAATTTTCATATTCATAAGGCAAACACGGACGTGGTCCAACCAAACTCATTTCCCCTTTAATAACATTTATTAATTGCGGTAATTCATCCAAAGATGTTTTTCTTATAAATTTACCTATCCAAGTTACACGGTTTTCATTAATTATTTTAGCGCTATTTCCATTTTGCTGATTTCCATTCTTTATAAATTCGATCATATCTTTTTCCCTCCCCTCATCTTCACCGTCAGCTACCCTCATCGATCTAAATTTTAAGAAATTGAAAACACGTCCACCTTTACCAATACGGTGCTGTTTGTATAAAACCGGACCTTTTGAAGAAAGCTTTATAAGTACGCTTATAATAATAAATAAGGGTGATAAAATTACCAACCCAAACACTGAACCGACAAAATCAGTTATTCTCTTAATAATTAAAACAACTGCACCATTTAGCTGAGGAGATACATTTACTACCGGAATATTAGAATATTTTTCAGTAACTAATTTTGAAGGGACAACATTAAATAATTCGGAAGTTATTTTAACCAATACACCGATCGAATTACATACATCCATAATTTCTAATATTCGCTTATAAGAGATATTGTCTATTGCCAAAATAATTTCTTCCACATAATATTTTTTTATTATGGCAGCTAAATCAGATACTTTTCCAAGATTCTTTTTACCTCCGATAATTTCTTCTCCCTCCTGTTTTCCATCATCAACAAAACCAACAACAGAAAGTCCAAAATTTTCCCCGACTATTAATTTCGCTGTTAATAGTTTACCTGTTTTACCGGCACCAATGATAATTGCTTTTCTCTTTAAAATATTTGATTTGGCAAATTTTAAATAAAAGAAAGGTAATATTAAAAACCTTACAATAATCAGCAATAAAAAGGAACTTATTAAGAAAAAAATTAGAAACTTTCTTGAATTAAGTATAAACGAATATTTAATTAAGAATGCGAAAACAATTACAGAGATTGTACCGTAAAATAAAGAGCGTATGAGGGAAGTTAAATGGAGTGATTTTGTTAGAATAATGTTGATTTTATAAAGATTATTCGCTTGAAAAATAAAAATGAAAAAAATCGAGTAAAAAAATAAAAGTATTACAAGACCCAAATCTTTATCAAACAATAAAAATAATATGCTTCGAGCTGTTTGTCCGGAAGAGAAATAAAATGCCGTAAAAAATGAAATAAATATTACAACTAAATCACTTACGGCAAAAATATATTTATACTTTGGAAGGTTAAACATTACTTATTAAAAAGCAAAAAAATTATGAATTTTCTCTGAAATATATTGAAGCTGTTCATCGGTCATCTCAGGATACATTGGTAATGAAAGCCCTTGTTCCGCTAATTGTTCGGTAACAGGGAAATCACCTTTTTTGTATCCTAGATTTGCAAAGCAGGGCTGTAAATGTAAAGGAATAGGATAGTGAAGACCGGTTGCGATGCCGTTTTCGTTTAAAAACTTTTGTAAACTATCCCGGGTTTCAGAACGATTTGACTGAATGGTCGTATGACTGTATGGTTGTATGGCTGTATGGCTGTATGGTTGTATGATTGTATGGTTGTATGACTTGAATAACGAAAAGATGATATACGTGTTTGGCATAATCCATTTCCTTAGGTAGTTGAATCTGCTCAATATCGCCGAGCAGTTCCTTATATTTTGCCGCTACTCTTCTTCGCTGTTCAGTCCATTCCGGCAGGTATTTCAGTTTAACACTAAGGACAGCTCCTTGAATACCGGACATTCTGTAATTATGACCGAACATTATGTGATTGTATTTTTGTTCAGCTCCGTGATCTCTAATCATTTTAAACTTACGAGCTAATTCTTCATCGTTAGTCATTACAGCACCGGCTTCACCGTAAGCTCCGAGATTTTTACCCGGATAAAAACTAAATGAAGAAGCAACTCCGAGACCTCCAACTTTTTCCCACCTGTCCCGTGAGATAATTTCTTGATTATCCGCACCACCGGTAATTAATTTACTATCAAAACTGTTTTTATTTCTTTTCTCCTCATTTTCTATCTCACGGGATAAATACTCAGCTAGATGTGCTTGAGCAGCATCCTCTACCAAATAAATTGTCTGTCCGGTTTCTTTATGCACAAAAACTCCTTGGGTTTTCAATTCATAATTCATAATTCGTAATTCATCAATTATCCCATCCATATCAGCCGGTTGCCCGTATAAATGAACCGCAACTATTGCTTTTGTCTTTGGCGTTATAGCCGCAACAATTTTTTTTGGGTCAATGTTGTAACTTTCAGGATGACAATCAACAAAAACCGGAGTAGCTCCGTTAAGTGTTGCACCCCAAGCAGTAGCAATAAATGTGTTTGCCGGAATTATTACTTCATCTCCAGGACCAACGCCCAACGCCCAAAGAACAATATGGTTTCCATCCGTACCGGCACTAACGCCGTTACAATATTTTGTATTATGTGCGGCGGCAAATGAAGATTCAAAATGCGCAACAGCCTTTCCCATTACAAATGCGGTATTTGAAATTATATTGGTAATTTCATCATCTATTTCGTTGTAAACGTCTTTGAGTTGTGCTTTGAGATCTAAAAAGGGAACGCTGAGTTTTTGTGATACTTTAGTTTTGGATACAAGGGGAAATTTTTCTAAAAATTCTTCCGGCGTAAAAACGGGAATTCTTGAATTTTTAAAATCCTTTATATTCCTTGTAATAATTGCATCAAGATGAAATTGATTTGCAGATTCAATTTGAATGTTATCTTCAAAATCAGGGAGATCGGATTTTAACGCTTTTGAAAGAATATTATTCCTTGTTGGAATTATAGTAAAGTTCTTAAGAATTTTAGTCACATTCCTTCGCGAATCACTCTCAGAATTTCTTTTTCTCTGTAAATAAAATAATATTCCATAAGTATTTGCAGAAATCCATCCTTCAATTTCTTTTTTTCTTGCTTGCTGAAGAATTTCCGCACTAAAATTCGAGCCTTCTCTACCTGAGAGCACATCTTCAAAAACATTTACATCAACAAGTATTTTTCTACGCATCATATTTCTCCGATAAATAATCCATAACTCTTTTTTTATCATCTTTATATGAAGTATTCTTGCTGTGTTCAGCATCAATCCCTATTAAATCTAACAATTCTTCATCAATATCTTTGATTGATTTATTAGAATATTTCTTCAAATAGTATTCAATAAAGTTATCTTTAATTTTTTTTTGATTTAACCCTTTGTTTTCAATTATTCCAGGTAATTCCACTTCAAAATTATCAGGCAAATCAACTTCCCTATCGGGTACAAAAACTTTTCTGTCTTTTTTGTACCGTATTTTAATAGTAGGCATTTTATATTTCCTTTTTATAGTTAAAATTTGTTGTTTTATTCAAAACACACTCGACGATGTTTTTCTGTAACAGCATCTATTATTCGTTTTTTATCATCGAGATAAGTTGTTTTTGAAAGATATTCAGATTCACAGCCGATCAATTCCAAAAATGGGTCGTTCGACATATCAATTCCATATTCTCCTTTAAATTCTTTTACAAATTCTTCCCTTAACCGCTTCTTATAATCTTCAATTTTTTCATTTAATATTTCAGGCTCACTTTTTAATACCGGTTTCTCAATTTCTAATTCATAATCATCCGGCAAATCAACTTCCTCCTGTGGAATAAATATCTTTCTTCCTTTTTTATATCTTAACTTTATAGTTTCCATTTTATTAACTCCTTTAATTGAATTATAACAATAAACTAATTATTTATGAATCTGTTGCAGGACGGGTGAGTGAAGTCAGATAACTGCCGGGACAAAACCTCCTAATAAATTATGTTTATTACTCTGCCAAAGATATATACTTTCCATCATTCTAACAAAAGGAGGGCATTATAATAATTCAGAGTTAAAAAGATAATGAAAAAAATAAACCAAAACTCATCCCCCGCCTTCTCTTAAAAAGAGAAGGAGCTAAAACAAGCTGCTTTGTAATTTTTTATATCAAAGGGATGCTTTCGGCAAAGGATTCCTAGGGAAAGGCATTTTCTTGGAAGAAATGAAAACTCTATTATATTTTTCATCTGAAGATCTCCATATGTTTTCATGGTAAATTCTTTTAAGTTCTTTATCGGAAAATTTTCGCAAAGGAGAATCCTTCAATATTCCTAATAGCTTTTTAGTTTTCTCTGATAATTTAAAACCCGGAATATATTTTTCACCTTTTTCTTCTATTGCTTTTATGAAATTCTCTTTTTCAATAAAAAAAGATATTTTATTATCCGGTAATTCCACTTCAAAATTATCAGGCAAATCAACTTCCCTATCAGGTACAAAAACTTTTCTATCTTTTTTATACCGTATTTTAATCGTAGGCATTTTATCTTTCCTTTTTATAGTTAAAATTTGTTGTTTTATTCAAAACACACTCGATGATGTTTTTCTGCAACTGTTTCCATAACTCTTTTCTTATCATCTTTATATGAAGTATTCTTGCTGTGTTCAGCATCAATCCCTATTAAAT
>CAJXGP010000131.1 GCA_913053915.1 uncultured Ignavibacteriales bacterium
TTCAAAATTAAATATGGATCAAAATAAATGAATGGCTAAGGAATTTAAGATAGTAATCAATTGATGATAACACTTTCAAAAATTCGTAATTATTTAATAATCTAATTTATAAACTTAAAATATGTTTCGATTTGCACATCCTGAATATTTGTATGGCTTGTACATAATTCCATTTTTGCTATTACTTTTTTGGGTTCTTAATAGAAGGCGAAAGAAGTCATTTGAAGTATTTGCAAACAAAAAACTTCATGGGATATTACTACCTTTTTATAGTAAATATAAGTATTTAATAAAATCAAGTTTAATTACCGGTGCAATTGCATTGCTGATACTGGCTTTAGCAAATCCTCAAATCGGTACTAAAACCGAAGTGGTTAAGCAAGCAGGTATTGATGTATATATTTGTTTGGATGTATCATTGAGCATGCAAGCCCAAGATATAAAACCAAGTAGACTAGCTAAAGCTAAATTCGATTTGCTGAACCTGATAAAAAATTTACATGGAGACCGGATCGGATTAATTGTTTTTGCAGCAGAAGCTTTTATACAATTCCCTTTAACTTCCGATTACTCCGCCGCCAGTTTGTTTGTAAATGCCGTAAATGAAAGTTCGGTGCCTGAACAAGGCACTGTGATTAGTGCAGCTATTAATCTAGCAACAAAATCCTTCAACTATTCGTCTAAAACTGAAAAAGTAATAGTAGTAATTTCGGATGGTGGGGACCACGAAGGTGACCTTATGCAAGCTATAAATAATGCTAAAGATAAAGGGATAATAATTTATACTATCGGGCTTGGATCACCCGACGGGGTTCCCATTCCAATTTTTAATCCACAAGGGCGGCAAATTGGTTTTAAACGTGATAGACAAGGTAACATAGTTTTAACCAAACTAGATGCCTCGACGTTGAAAAAAATTGCAGATGCTACAGGCGGAAAATATTTTCAAGGGTCTAATTATCAAGATCAACTTCAGACTATTTATAAGGATTTGAATTCATACAAGAAAACGGAATATGGTTCAAGAAGAGTTACTGATTATGAGAACAGGTTTTATTATCTTTTAATTCCGGCAATAATATTGCTAATTTTGGAATTCTTTTTATCAGAAAGAAAATCTAAGTTTTTGTCCCGGTTAAATAAACGGTTTGGAATTGAATAATTATTATTTTATATGATAATGTTAAAAATTAAATATGTAACAGGCTTGGTTTTGTTGTTTTCCCTGATGTTTATGCCGAAGGGATTCTCCCAAAGTCTTCGTAGTTCCGTTAATACAGGGGTTGAGAAATATCAACAAAAGAATTACTCCGGTGCAGAGGCTAATTTTAAAAAGGGCTTAGAAAAGGTCCCGAATAATTTTCAAGCTAATTTTAATTTAGGCGATTCTTACTATAAACAAAAAAGGTATAATAAAGCCATTAAGGCTTATGAACAGGCTTTACTCACTGGCAAAAACAATATTTTACGTTCAAAGGTATATCATAATATAGGGAATGTTTTACTCCAATCTAAAAAAATAAAGGAAAGTATAGGCGCATATAAAAAATCCCTAGAATTGAATCCGGGTGATATGTCTACTAAATATAACCTTTCCTATGCACTTAATTTGTTGAAACATAACAAAAGTCGAAATAAGAATAACAAAAACAAGAATAAAAACAAGAATAAAGACAAGAATAATAAAAACAATAAAAATCAACAGAATAATAAAAAGCAGCAAAACAAACAGAATCAAAATAAGAACAATCAACAAAAACAAAAAAATCAGAAGCAAAATCAACAACCACAAAACAAGAATGAACGGCGGAAAAACAATAAACAATCTATGAAAAATCCACAGCAAGGCAATAAAATGACAAAAGCTGAAGCCAACAGAATTTTGGCAGCGCTGAGGCATGACGAACTAAAACTGGCAAAGCAGTTAAGGAGAAAGAAAGGAAAACCTATAAAAACAGCTAAAGATTGGTAATATATAGTTCAAAGCTGATTTTATATTATAAAATATGAAAAAAATTAATTTAAAAATAATACTCGTTTTGATTGCTATTGTTAATGGTTTCTCTTTTTCTCAATCATTTACAGCTAGTATGAACAATAGTACAGTCAGTCAATATAAGCAATTTCAAGTCTCTTTTACTTTTTCCGGTAACAATATCAACGGGGTTAATAACTTCAAATCTCCGGCGTTCACAAACTTTATGATTATTTCCGGTCCCAATCAATCTACAAATATGCAAATAATAAACGGAGTTACTTCCGCTTCGATAACTTATTTATATTATCTGCAACCCAGAAGTATAGGAAAATTTTTGATTGGAAGGGCAAGTGTGGATTATCATGGGCAAACCTTTAGGACTAAACCGTTGAGTATAACTGTTGTCAAAGGTGTTCCTAAATCAAATCGACAGGCAAATCGTACACAATCTCCATCGAAAATTTCCCGGCAGAATATTGCCAAAAACTTATTAATAAGAGCCACTGCAGATAGAACTCGTACATATTTAGGTCAGCAGGTAATCGTAACTTACAAATTATATACAAGGCTGAATATAGCTTCGCAAATGTCTGTTTCAAAGTTGCCTTCTTATCAGGGATTTTGGGCGGAAGTAATTAATGTTTCTAACAATATTACCTTCACTACGGAGATGTATAAGGGTAAACAATTCAGGGTGGGAATTCTTAAAATGGTTGCATTGTTTCCTTCTCAAACAGGGACGCTTTCCGTTACACCTTTCGAGATAAATGTTCCGGTACAAGTAAGAATCAGAAGACGTGGAAGCAATAATATTTTTAATAATTTTTTTAACAATCCATTTTTTTCTAATTATCGAACTATTAATTACGATGCCAAATCAAATACTATAAAAATAAAAGTTTTACCTCTCCCATCAGTTAATGTTCCCAAATCATTTAAAGGAGCGGTCGGTAAATATTCAATGAGCGCCACATTAAATAAAAATCGAACTACTACTAATAGTCCGGTCGACTTAAAAATTGTATTAAGCGGAACGGGTAATATTGCACTTCTTAGTAAACCCGAAGTTAGCTTACCTTCAAGTTTCGACCAATACGAACCGAAAACTGTCGATAAGATTAAGAGAAACGGTACGATTTCCGGTAAAAAAATTATTGATTATTTAATTGTTCCTAGGGCTGCTGGCAAAAAAATAATTCCTCCGGTTAAATTTTCTTATTTTAATCCTCAAACAAAGAGTTATGTTTCTCTACACAGTAATTCTTTTATTCTTAATGTAACTCAGGGTCAAAATATTGTAGGCGGTAACAGCTCGGTGGTTACAAAGGAAAATGTTAAATTATTAGGTAACAATATCCGATATATAAAAACCTCTAATTTCGATTTTCAAAAGCGCGGCGACATCGTTCTATTTCAACCTCTATTTTGGGCGGCAACAGTGTTCCCCTTGCTATTATTGGGTGGGCTGATTACTTGGAAAAAAAGAAATGACAAACTATCCGGGAATTTGCAATTACTGCATTATCAAAGAGCTGAAAAAGTCGCTAGGAATAGATTTAAAACCGCCAAAATTTTAATGGAATCGAAAAATCAAAAAGAATTTTATTCGGAAATATCATTGGCACTTTTCGGTTACTTTGAGGACAAACTGAGAATTCCAAAATCTGAAATCTCATTAGACAAAGCCGTGGGTGAATTACAGAAGAGGGATGTAAGTGAGGAACTAATTTCAAATTTAAAAGAGAACGCTGAAAAATGTGAATATTTCAGGTTTGCACCGAGGGCCGATGGACTTGCTGCCATGAATGAAATGTATCATAATCTGACAAAAGTAATCATTGAACTTGAAAAATCTATACGGTGAGGAAGGGTAATGTTTTCTAATAATTATATTTCTTTTATAAGCATATTGATTTTTTTATCGATATTATTCTTTTTTACCGATAATGTTTTTGCTTCGAATGCCGATTCTTTAATGCAAAATGGAAACCAATATTATCAAAAGAAAGAATATCGAAAGGCAATTGACTTATATCAAAAAATACTTGATGAAGGATATGTAGGAACAGCGGTTTATTATAACCTCGGCAATGCATATTATCGTGAGGGTAAAATCGGTTATGCTATTTTAAATTATGAACGCGCTTTAAAAATTTCCCCCGGTAATAACAATGTAAAATATAATTTAGCTTTTGTAAATTCAAAAACTATCGATAAGATTAACACGCTTCCCTCATTCTTTTTATTTGATTGGTGGCAAAGTTTGCTTGCTTTATTCGCAGTTTCAGGATGGGTATATATTGCTTACTTTTTTTATATTTGTTTACTAATATCGATTGGCCTCTACTTTTTTGTTAAACGACCGAAATTCCAACGCTATTCGTTTTTTGCCGGAATAATTTCAACTTTTTTTCTTATAACTACAATAACCTTACTTACAGTTAAATATAATCAAGAGATGAATATTAAAAATGGAATAATTGTCGAATCAGCCGTTACCGTTAAACAGTCTCCGGACCCTACAAGCAACGACGCATTTGTTATACATGAAGGATTGAAAGTTAGAATAGAAGAGAGTGTTGACAATTGGTTTGAAATCAGGCTTAAAGATGGCAAAGTTGGCTGGATGCCTAAAAAAGATTTGCAAATAATCTGATATTACTATTCTTGCATGAAGATAAATTTTACAGAATAAACTTTTTAGATAGAACTAATATATAGTAATATTAAAGTCGTAGAGACAAGCTTATCCATTCTCTGCTTTTCGATTGGTTTTGTTTAATGCTTTAGCCGGCCGATACTTTATTTAAATTCTCAACTTTATTAGTAATATGTATCGAATCCAATTGTGTAATAATTCTGTCTTTGATTTCAACGAAAGTATCCATAAGCTTGTTATTCACTGATTTAGTTGGGGGGCTTTTTACATTTAGTGGATTAATGGGATAATTATTTTTAAAAAATCTAAAATCGAGATGAGGTCCGGTGGCTAGCCCTGTGCTGCCGACATAACCGATAATTTGTCCCTGCAAAACTTTTTTCCCTTTCCTAATATTTTTGGCAAATCCGGAAAGATGCAGATACTCGGTGGAATAAATATTATTATGGCGAATTTTAATAAAATTTCCATTGAATTTATTGAATCCTTTGCCGGTAATTATTCCATCTCCAACAGAATGAATTGGTGTTCCTAAAGGAGCAGCATAATCAACTCCTCTATGTGGTAAATATCGATTAAGTATTGGATGATAACGGCGATTAGTAAAGCGAGAAGATATTCTAGAATATTTCAGTGGGGCTTTTAAAAACGCTTTTCGAAGGCTCTTCCCGTTTTGATCGTAAAAATTAAATCGATTATTTTCTTTGAAACCAATTGCAAAGTAATTTTCATTATTGTGATTAAAATTTGCACCCAAGATATTTTTTATTCCAATAGGTTTGTTATCAACATATTCTTCATTGTATAACACTTTAAAATAATCACCTCTTTGAATTTTGAAGAAATCAATTTGCCACGCATAAATATCCGCTAGTCTGATAGCAAGCTCAGGGTTGATGTTATCATCGGTTATGGTTTTATATAATGAACTTTGAATTATTCCGGCTGCCGTTTTTAATCTTGTTCTAACTTTTTTCTTCCACGTATATACGGATATGCTATCCTTAAGTGATATTACAACATAATTGTCCGGATTTTTTTCATAAACTAAATAATAAAGCCGCGTAGAATCGTTTTTACCGGTAAATGTATAATAATAATTCTTGTATTGAATCTTTTCCAAATCGAAAACTT
Source organism: uncultured Ignavibacteriales bacterium (assembly GCA_913053915.1). Next base: position 5,772 of record CAJXGP010000131.1, read on the forward strand.
CTTTTGCTTTGGCAATTATTTTATTAACTGTGTTTTGATTCAGTTTGTACCTTTGTAAGATATTGGAAAGAGTCTCACCTTTTTTTATCGAATACCTTTTCCGGTTTAACGAATCACTTTTAAAACCAAATTCGTTTAAATCTATGCTTGAATCCGATTCAATTTTAGGTGTTGAAATGGTTGGAATTTCTTTATTATCTTTTGTTAAGTATAATATAATTCCAAAAAATATTATAATGCTGAAAACTGTTCCTGATAAATAAAATCGTTTATTTGAACTCATTAATCCCCTACGGAAATTTTGATATAATATGAGTACAAAATAAAATTATAATAGTTACAAAACAATAAAAAAAATATGTTTTGTTTCTAATTTTTGTTTTGAATTGAATTACTCCTTACTTTTTGAACTGGAATAAAATTATGAAGTGAACAATAATGGGAAAAAATATATTCAAAGCTATGGTAGTTCGTGAAACCGAAGGAAAATTTATCTGCAACATCGAAAATAAGTCGGTGGATGAACTGCCTGCCGGAGATGTGCTTATAAACGTAAAATATTC
>CAJXGP010000132.1 GCA_913053915.1 uncultured Ignavibacteriales bacterium
GTAAGAGAAATAACTTTGTTTTTATATTCATAATTATAACCCCAATATTATTTCAGTTGTAATATAGAGAAAAAAGGACTTTTATTATAGTTCATTAAATTATTTCATCCTCTTTTATTTAATGTCTGCCTATTATCACTATTGCCTTACCCACTATCCCGCCTGATGAGGAATTACCGGATATCGCTACTATATTATTCTTTACCGATACCGATGAAAACAAATAACCGGAGGATAAATTGACTGTGTACCAGCGTACTCCGTTATAATGTGCTACAAACCCATAGTCACCTACTGCTGTAATATCATTAACACCTGTTCCTCTTATTGCCTCTGTAAAATAAGGGGGCAGGTTTAATACCGACCACTTACCATTTTCATATTTCCTTATTCCGACGCCACATATATAAACAGGTGAATATTTCCCCTGGAACCAAATCCCTTTAAGCCAATTGTTATACGGCCAGTTTAATGTATCATGCGCGGTATTACCTGAAATTGCTAATAATCTGTATTCCCCATGATGTAAAATATTTGATGCAACTGTTAGCACTGTCTCTTTATTATTCTCCTTATCATAATATCCCCAAATATCATTCAGATTTGTTGTTGTCCCGCTTTCTATCTTACTCCATACTCCGTTTAGGTAATGGGCTATTTTACCACCGTTGCCTACTATATATAAATCATTATTCGATGTGCCCCAAATTTTGTTGATTAAATGTGGTCCCCAAACAATTTTAGGAGTAAGGACTTCAATAAATTTCAAACCATCCCAACGAATAATACCATTTCCACCAAACCATATATCGTTTGAATTAAAAGCAAAAACTGATTGTATGGGATGGTAGAATGCTTGACCCTGATAGTTGTAAAGTATTCTTTTTAATTTCCATTTTTTCCCGTCCCAATGCACGGCGTTGTAAGGTAGTATCCATTTGGTGCTGTCGACGTTCCATCGGTCTGTTTCTTTTGTGTGTATTTCTCCAACTGCCCAAATGTCGTTTTCGTTTATTATTGCTACGTCATTCAACGTGCTGCTGCCAGCTCTCGGATCACCAAAAGTAAATGTTTGCCAGGTAAAGTTGTTGCTTGTTGTATCAAGTGTCTGCACTGTAATCAGGTTGCTCGTTACCGTTTCGTTATTTTGTGTAAACTGCGCCACAAACCAATAGCTTCCGTTAGGCTGGAGAGAATCAATGTAAACAGTGGTATCGTTGGAGGTAAGATTAATATCGGTTAATGCTTTATTATCCATCACTAAAATTATTTGTGCAGGAAAAGAAACGTTCCGTACTTTTAGGTTAACCCACGCTTCCGTACTTGAGGCTTCCTTAAGTGAAAGGGTAATATAGTTTATTGTAGGCGGCTGTGTCGGACTGCTGCAAGAGGGAAACAAGCTAAAGGTAAAGAGCAGAAGTAAGAGAAATAACTTTGTTTTTATATTCATAATTATAACCCCAATATTATTTCAATTGTAACATAGAAAAAAATGAATGTTTTATTGTGACTTAAGGACAGCATACGATTTAAGACGGTGGAAACGTTCTAAAAAAAGCAGAGATAATAGTGGCTTTAGCCACATTTGAAACCAATAAATAGAGAAGTTATTATTATAATTTTTCTCTTAATAGGACATCAGAGACAGACATTAATTAGGTAAAGATAGACACATAAGATACTAAAAAATTTCAAAAACAAGTTTGAAAATTAAACCACATTCGTGGGAAAACATCAAGTTTTAATAATGTAACATTATTGTCATTTGCTTCGCGTCATTAGTAGTAATTTATAATGACAATCAATGACGGCGAAGCCTAATGACTATTATTTTTGTACGAAACGATTTTTTTGAACACGAACAATTTGTTGGTAAAAGTCTTTTGTTAAGCACCTATTAACTTTATAAATTTAAATATTATTTTTGATACTTCTCTAAAAAGATTATCTTCAAGTTTTCAAATTATGATAATAACAAAAATTACGACTTTTTCATAAGAAAAATACTTTTTAAAAGAGACCCATTATTTATTGTTAATACAACATACTTTTTGTCTTAAATCAATTTAATGACCTATTTCCTCAGAATGGAAATTAATCATTAAATTATCCGGCATTATTATTTAGGACTTTTTTAGCAGTAAACATAATATTATCGACCGTAAATCCATATTTTTCCATCAAGATAGCAATAGGCGCAGAAGCACCAAATTTTTCAATACTTATAGAATCACCATTATCTCCCACATACTTTTCCCATCCCTGTTCCACTCCGGCTTCAACTGAAACTCTTGCTTTAATAGAAGGAGGTAGAACGGAATCCCTATATTCTTTAGATTGCATTTCAAATATTTCCCAGCTTGGAAAGCTGACAACCCTAACCTTAATTCCTTCCGACGCCAGTTGCTCACCGGCTTTTAATGTAATACCGACTTCCGAGCCTGAGGCCATTAAAATTAATTCCGGAGGTTCCGTACTATCTTTTAGTGTATAAGCTCCCTTAAGAAGATTTTCTGCAGAAGAATATTTTTCTCTGTCTATTATTTCAAGCCCTTGTCTGGTTAATATTAATGCAACCGGGCTTCCTTGATGTTCGATAGCAAATTGCCAGGCGTAAACCGTTTCATTAGCGTCTGCCGGACGAATAACTATCGCTTTGGGAATTGCACGTAATGACGCCAGTTGCTCAACAGGTTGATGTGTCGGACCGTCTTCTCCCAAACCTATGCTGTCGTGTGTAAACACATAAATTGGTTTTATTCCCGATAAAGAAGCCAATCTGATTGCAGGGCGTAAGTAATCTGAAAATATGAAAAATGTTCCCCCATAAGGAATAACTCCCCCATAAATAGCCATACCGTTTAATATACTTGCCATTCCGTGTTCTCTGATACCGAAATGAAAATTTCTGCCGTTTCGATTATTTGCTTCGAAATCTTGAAACTCTTTAAGATAAGTATTATCGGAAGGATGCAAATCCGCCGAACCGCCGATTAAAGAAGGAAGATAAGGCGCTATTGCATTTAATACTTTTCCGGACGCTGCCCTTGTCGCAAGTTTTTTACCTTCGTTTTTGAAATGAGGTAATTTAGTTTTCCATTCATCACCAAACTCACCCTTCATCAGAGCTTTAAAAAGTTTTGCATCTTCCGGATAATTTTTCTCATACTTTACAAGTAACTCATTCCATTTATTTTCTTCCTCTTCTCCTTTAATCTTAACTTTTCCAAAATGTTCATTAACTTCCGGCGGAATTAAAAAGCTGGAATCTTCGGGCCAGCCGAGATTTTTCTTCGTTAGTTTAACTTCCTCTTCTCCTAATGGTGAACCATGTGCAGCAGCAGTATCCTGTTTATTAGGGCTTCCATAACCGATATGTGTTTTCGTAATTATTATTGAAGGGCGATCAATAGTTCCTTTTGCATTCTTTAATGCAGTTTCCAGCTCACTTAAGTCATTTACATCATTAACATGCTGAACGTGCCAATTATAAGCCTCAAATCTTTTACCAACATCTTCCGAGAATGCCAATGATGTAGAGCCATCGATTGTTATCCCGTTATTATCATAAAAAAATACTATTTTGCCCAATTTCAAATGACCTGCCAGCGATGCGGCTTCATGGGAAATTCCTTCCATCAAATCTCCGTCGCTGCATATTCCATAAATATAATGATCCAAGATTTTTATATCTTCTTTGTTGAATTTCGACGCTAGATACTCTTGAGCAATCGCCATTCCCACTGCATTAGTGAATCCTTGCCCCAACGGACCAGTAGTTGTTTCAACCCCGGGAGTTTTATGATATTCAGGATGACCGGGAGTGATACTTCCCCATTGCCTGAATTGTTTAAGCTGATCGAGAGGAACATTGTAGCCGCAAAGATGCAGCGATGAGTACAAAAGCATACTTCCATGTCCGGCGGAAAGTATGAACCTGTCTCTGTTAATCCATTTTGGATTAGCCGGATTATGTTTCATATACTTTGAATAAAGCAAATACGCAATTGGCGCACAGCCCATCGGCATTCCCGGATGACCCGAATTTGCCTTCTGAACGGCATCCACTGCAAGAAATCTTATTGTATTTATAGATAATTGATCAATTTTGTCAGAAGTTGAAAGCATTTTAAACTCCATTTCGATTATGAAATGATTTTTGATTTTTAATTTTTAAATATATAAAAAAGTTACGGTTTATTCCTTAAATTAATATGACATTTCTAATGAGTTTTTAATTCAGGCTCCTTTAAAGAATTTAACACCGTAAGAAAAAAAGTAATTGAGAACTTACTAATTTGCGATGTAAAACTTGTATTCCCAAGGCTTCAATTTAAATTGTTCCGAATCCTTCAGAGAAACTTCTTTTCCGGAAAATAAATCGAGATATTTACCCTTCATTTCTCCACTGTGTAAATATTTAGTTACTTGTTTATTGGAAAGATTAAAAATGAAAAATATCTTATCTTTATCCTTCTTCCTTATAAATGAAAGCACATCTTTATCTTTTAAAGTAGAAACCCAATGTATTCCGCCTCCTTTTTTACCGTTCCAAAGAGCTATATTTTTCGACTTTAAATGGAAAAGTTTCGTATAAAGGCTTCTAAATCCGGATTTTCTCCAAACTATGGGGTCTCTGTCAAAAAAGTCTAATCTTTTATTTAGCCCTGCTTCTTGACCGCTGTAAAGAAGCGGCATACCGGGCACCGCAACGGTTAAAGCTGCAAAAGTAGCAGCGGCATTTCCTAATCGTTCAAAGACTGTTCCGTCCCAAGAATTTTCATCGTGGTTTGTAGTAAACCTCATTCTAAAATCATTAGCCGGATAAGTAGAATTCTCCCATTGAAAATATTTTATAACATCGGCAGCATTTTTTTTACCTTTTGCAATAGAATTCATCAAACTGTAAAATTTCCAAGAATATGTCATGTCAAAAGCATTTACCTGCAGTTTTGGGTTTTCAGCTTCAGCCAGCATAAACACGGGTTTGATTTTATCCAGTTGTTTTCTTGCCTCATTCCAGAAAGACGTAGGCAGCTTATCAGCCACATCACATCTGAAGCCATCGATATTACTTTCTTCAACCCAATATTTCATTGCATTTATCATATATTTTCGCAAAGCAGGTTTGCTATAATTGAGGGCAATTACGTCAGTCCATCCTTTTTCCGGTAAAATAAAATTTCCCTTTGAATTTTTTTTATACCAATCCGGATGTTCAATAGTTAACGGATTATCCCAAGAAGTATGATCTGCAACCCAATCCAATATCACATACATATTCATCTGATGAATTTTTTTTACTAGATCAATAAATTCCTTCATAGTACCAAATTCGGGATTAACCGAAAAGTAATCCCTAACGGAATAATAACTGCCTAATTTACCTTTTCTTTTTTCAACTCCAATTGGTGTTATCGGCATAAACCATATAATACCAACGCCCAATTTTTTAATCTGAGGTAAATGTTTTTCGAATGCCGAAAAAGTACCGCTTTTCGTATATTGTCGCAGGTTTACTTCATAAATTGATTTATTAAAACTCCACGCCGGATGTACAACTTTCGATTCCATAACTTGTGAAAAGGTTTGGTTACTCAGCATTGCTACCGAAAATAAAAATAATATTAAAAAATAATTATACTTAAAATGAATAATAAAATTAGAAATTAATGACATAATTAACTCACATTTGTTTGTAACAAAGACTATATGTTATATTTAAACTACCTTTATTGGTGATTCATCTTCAAGTTAAGAAGCATATAAAAAATACAATGGAATTTTTGTGAAAGATGATAATATCAGATTTCATTCCAAAAGATGCGGATGTTGTTACATTAATTTGAAAAAAACAAATATACTATAAAAGATAATATAAAACAGCCCTTAAATAGTAATAAATAATTACAACCGTCACACAAAAATATTTAATACTTAATTTTTGATAATGTTTTTTCGCACAGGCTTAACTTCATTCATATTGCCTTTATAAGGACCGCCGATTTGTTTATTATTCTCATCCGGTAATTGTTCCTTTTTCAGTTGATCCTTGTTTTGATAAATTTTTTGCAAATAATTTCGTTGTTTGGATATTTCATCGTTTAATCTCTTTTTAACAGTAGTTAACTTAGCTATACTTGATAAATAATTTTCACGATCAAGCTGTAACCCTGCTATTAAATTCTGTAAGTTATTTAATTCCTTTGTAGAAGTTATTATTCTGTTACTATACACTTGCAGTTTTTTCCCATATACTCTTAGATTATCCTCCAGTTTTAATCTTCTTTCTTGAGCTTTAAGGAAATTATCGTTAGATAATTT
>CAJXGP010000133.1 GCA_913053915.1 uncultured Ignavibacteriales bacterium
AAGAAAGTGAAACAGTTAGGTATAATCGATACAAATCGTATCGGTGTATCGGGATGGTCTTACGGAGGATACATGACATCATGGTTGAATGGATATTACCCAAATAAATGGAAAGCCGCAGTTGAAGGCGCTGCCCTTAACGACTGGGTAATGGATTACACAATCGCTTTCTATCAAACGGATGATCTCTATTTCTTCGGCGGATCACCTTGGGTAAAACAATACTGGAAAATCTGGCGGGAACAGTCCCCTATTGTATACGCTCAATATGTAAAAGCGCCGACTTTGATAATGGGTGATGCCGGCGATCCTAATGTGCCCATAGTAAATAGCTACGAGATGTACCACGCATTGCTCGATAACGGAGTACATACTGAATTTTATGTTTATCCCGTAGATACTCATTTCCCACATGATATTGTAAGAAGAACCGACATTTTCAAGCGTTGGATCGACTGGATGGTGAAATACTTGAAGTGAGAGCAAGGAATATTATGTTATTATTAAATTGTTGCTTCGAAGGAATTCAAAATATATTTTTATCTTATTGAACCTTACGATATTATAAATCATTTCTTCGTTTTTTTTGCAGAAGAATTAGCCGCGAATGCACGAATTATATTTTTTTTCATATAAAATTCGTGAATTCGCGGTATAAATATTTTTTATCAGCTTCACATATGTTTTTTTTATAAAAGTCTTTTTTCACTTGAACTATTGCAAAAAATCATTTCAATGCGTTTTCTATATCTGCAATTAAATCTTCAATATCTTCGATACCGACGGAAAATCTAACAAGACTTTCGGTCAATCCCATTTTATCACGGTCTGATTTAGGCACGGAAGCATGTGTCATACTAGCCGGATGACTTATTAAACTTTCAACGCCGCCCAAGCTTTCGCCGAGAGTAAAGACTTTAACATTCTTCAAAATTTTTTTTGCCATTTCAAAATCACCGAAATCGACTGAGATCATACCGCCAAATCCGCGCATTTGTTTTTTTGCCAAATCATATTGAGGATGGGACGGTAATCCCGGATAATAAACCTTTTTTGCCAATTTCGACTTTTCCAAATAATTTGCCAACTCAATCGCATTTTTATTGTGTCTTTCCATTCTGACGGCAAGTGTTTTTGTCGATCGAAGCACCAACCAGCAATCAAACGGCGAAGGAATTCCGCCGGCGGCATTTTGAATATATCTTAACCTCTCATGAATTTTATCGTCATTTGTAACAATTATTCCGCCAATTACATCGCTATGTCCATTTATATATTTAGTAGAACTATGTAAAACTATATCGCATCCCAGCGTTAACGGGTTTTGAAAATAGGGGCTCATAAAAGTGTTATCGACAATGCTGATCAAATTATGTTTCTTGCAAATCTTTGCCGCACCCTCCAAATCGGTTAAATTTAACATAGGATTAGTCGGAGTTTCGAGATAAACAAGTTTTGTATTTGCCTTGACGGCATTTTCGATATTAGCCAAATCGCTTGTATTGATCCAAGAAAATTCAATTCCAAAGTCCTTCATTACCAATTCAAAAAGTCTGTATGTTCCGCCGTAAACATTATCTGAAATTACGACATGATCGCCGGCTTTAATAAGGCTCATCAATGCGTGAGTTGCTGCTAAACCGGATGCAAAAGCAATACCGTATTTCCCTCTTTCAAGAGTTGCAATATTTTTTTCCATTGCCTGGCGTGTAAGATTATGAGTTCTTCCGTATTCATAGCCTTTATGTTTGCCAAGTTCTTCCTGCGCATAGGTAGAAGTTTGATAAATCGGAGTAATTACAGCGCCGGTAACCGGATCGGGCGTTTGTCCGGCATGTATAGCATCAGTTGAGAATCCCATAAGATTAATTCCTATGATTTGAGATTAAAAAATGATTACGAAAAATTAGCATATTCAATTATATCATATCTTGTAACAATATCGATTATCCGGCCGTACTCAGTTACCAGTACTGCCGGTGAATCGCTTAGGTATTTTTTAACAACGGAAAGTTCAGTCTTTTCAGCCAAAGTAGGAAAACCAGGTTCCATTACGTTCTCTATAATTGAATCCATCAACCCGGGATCGTCCAATAACTTTGCCATTAATCTGGCTTCTCTAATACTGCCGACAGACTCGCCATCCTGAATAACCGGTAATTGAGAAAATCCCCTGCTATTTAAAACACCAACGGCATATTTTACTTTATCTTTTGCATTAAGCGTAATTAAATTTTTTGTTTCATCTTTTCTTTTTGCCAAAGAAACATCATGAAGTGTTTTAATTTCAACGGGGAATAAACGCTTTTCCCTCAACCATTCATCACTTTGGAATTTGGTTAGATATCTTTCGCCGGTGTCGCATACAATGAAAACAATTAAATCGTTTTCAGTTAAATTCTCTGCAATTTGCAAAGTAATGCCAAGGATTGTTCCGGTACTTCCACCGCAAAATATTCCTTCTTCACGTGACAGCAATCTGGCAAACTTAAACGAATCAATATCGCTGATATTGTAAATCTTGTCGATAAATTGAAAATGTACATTTTGAGGCAAGCAATCTTGCCCGATACCTTCGACTAGATATGGTGTGCTCTCTATTAACTCGTGTTTTTCTTTATAAACCTTAAAAATAGAACCGTAGGGATCTGCACCGATAATTTGAATATTTGCGTTCTTTTCCTTTAAGAATCTACCCACACCGCTGATAGTACCGCCTGTTCCGATTCCCGTAACGAAATGAGTTATTTTCCCTTCGGTTTGCCTCCAAATTTCCGGTCCGGTAGTTTTGTAGTGAATTTCCGGATTCGCCGGATTTGAATATTGATACATAAATGAAGAATTGGGAGTTTCCTTCTCAATTTTTTTTGCAACAGTAATATAATAATCGGGGTGATCATGATTGACCGCGTTAGATACAACTATTACACCGCCTCCCAGCGCCTTCAAGTAATTTATTTTTTCCGAGCTAACTTTGTCCGTTACAACGGAAATAGATTTATAACCTTTTACTGCACAAGCAAGAGCCAATCCGATACCTGTATTCCCGCTTGTTGCCTCGATTACAGTGCCTCCGGGTTTAATTTTACCGCTGCGTTCGGCTTCCTCAAGCATTGCTATTCCTATTCTGTCCTTCACGCTCCCTCCAGGATTTGCAGATTCCAGTTTAGCAAAAATTTGCGGTTTTAAACCCTTATTCAGTTTATTCAATTTTATCAGCGGAGTATTTCCCACAGCTTCTAAAATATTATTTTTAAATTCCATTACATTCTTTCTCTTTAATAAATTTAAGACTAATCCAAAAACTCACCGGTTAAATTAGTAATTTTATACTAAAGTTCTTTATTGCATTTTCAAAGATTTATTCATGAGTTTCCTCAAAAATACCAATGTGTCATTCCGAACACATTCACTTCGCAGTGTAAACTCCGTGAAAGATCTCTAATCCATTGTAAAATAAAAAATTCTTCAGTCGTCTCACTCCTTCGGAATAACCATATTGAGCTTTTTAAAATGGGCTCATTTATGCAATGTTTATGGCTCAATATTCCTTTTAAACCGGAATATCGAAATAGCGATATCCAATATGATTCTTATCATTATTTTATCGATAGAATAGCGGGTTTGAAATATCATAAAAATACCGGTTGATATTTTTCTTTTTCCGTTCAAAATAAAATAAGATTGTTATTCCGCATCCCCACTCTGCGAAGTAAGAAAACCCCTCTTTAGCTGAAACTTCCCTACTTTGCTGCCGATGAAAAAATTATCCGGAAATAAGACCGCTGTAAAAAGTCGACCAAGGTTTTCAATAATCAGGATTGAAATAAAATCAGTCAAAATTACATTCTTTAATTTTTTACAGCGATCTCCGGCATAATTGTATTAAATCTGCTTTACGGAAAGAAATCAAAGATTCTTAATCTCATGAGTTAATTTTGTTATTGCATCTTTTGCATCGCCAAAATACATCAATGAATTTTGACCGTAAAACAATTCATTTTGGATACCGGCATATCCTACATTTAACGATCTCTTGTTAATAATTACAGTTTTGGCATGATCAACATTTAAGATAGGCATACCATAAATCGGGCTGTTTTTATCATGTCTGGCAGCCGGATTCACGACATCATTTGCACCTACAACCAGAGCGATATCGGTATTATCAAAATCGTTATTAATATCGTCCAATGCATATAATTTATCATACGGTACATTTGCCTCGGCTAAGAGGACATTCATGTGACCCGGCATTCTGCCCGCTACAGGATGAATTGCAAAACGCACATCAATATTTCTTTTTTCCAAAGCAATCATTAATTCATGAATTGCATGCTGGGCTTGAGCAACAGCCATACCATAACCCGGAACAATTATTACGGATCTTGCCACATCAAAAATCATTGCTGCTTCTTCAGCATCAACCGACTTTACAGTACCTTGAATGCTATCGGTTGCAGTGCTTTCTGCAGGCGAAGAACCGGCCGATTCCCAGCCCCCGAGTAGAACGTTCATCAAGGATCTATTCATGCCCTTACACATGATATTAGTGAGAATTATTCCGGAAGCGCCGACTAAAGAGCCTGCAATTATCAGTTCACTATTACCGAGAACAAAACCTGTAGTTGCACCTGCCAATCCAGAATAGGAATTCAATAATGAAATTGCTACGGGCATATCAGCACCACCTATCGGTAATACTAATAAAATCCCTAAAATCAGAGATGTGATGGTAATCATTAAAGTTAAATCTGCACTGGCAGGGTTTATAACAACGTATGTACCTGCCGCAAGAATAAATAAAAGCAGTAAAGCGTTGAGCGGGTGCTGTCCGGGATATTTTATAACTTTACCCGTTATCCATCCCTGAAGTTTAGCAAAAGCTATCATGGAACCGGTAAAGGTAACGCCGCCGATCAGCAAACTAAGTACAATCGCTACACCGGTATTTATAGGTATATGAGGCGATATTTTGTAATATTCAGATAATGCTACTAAGGTTGAAGCACCGCCGCCAAATCCGTTCAACATTCCTACCATTTGCGGCATACCTGTCATTTTAACTCTGACAGCCATTATTGCACCAATAGCCGAACCTATTATTATTCCTATTATTATCCATTCATAAGTAAGCACCTGTTTAGCAAACAGTGTTACAACTATTGCCAACAGCATACCAATAGCAGCATATAAATTACCTTTTCGTGCAGTTTTGGGAGAGCTTAATTTTTTAATTCCGACAATGAAAAATATTGATGATATTAGATAAGTTATATCAATTACCGTATTCATAAATTAACTCACTTTTTTTTGAACATTTTTAACATCCTATCGGTCACCATAAATCCACCGACAACATTTATCATAGCAAATATTACAGCTATCATACCTAGAGTTGTGCTGATGGTATATTCCTTCATACCCGCGCTCAACAAAGCCCCTATAATCGTAATCCCGGAGATAGCATTTGAACCTGACATGAGAGGAGTGTGCAAAATCGGCGGAACTTTTGTTATCAATTCGAAGCCTACAAAAATAGCAAGTACAAATACATATATTAACATTAAAAAGTTTGCATCCATAATACTTCCCTTTTATTTTTAAGTACATTATAAATTATGGCAGTCGTGTCATTAAAACTTTCAGCATTATTACGGCTGCCATTTATTATTAACTTTAAAAGTGTATTTTAAATTATTCTTGATTCAATTCCAAAAGAATTTACGATACTTCAATCTTTCGGAAAAATATATCAATTTTTATTTTAATAATTCCTTTACTCTTGGTTGAATTATTTCTCCATTATAAGTAATTAAAGATCCTTTAACTATTTCATTATCCAAACTTAATTCTATTTTACCTTCTTTACCGATATAAGTAATTAAATTCAGAAGGTTCTTAGCGTACATTTCGCTAGCGTGATACGGAACAAGACTTGGAAGATTAAGTTCGCCGATTATTGTAACCTCGTATTTTTTTATTGATTTTCCTTTTTCACTTATTTCACAATTACCGCCAAATTCTACCGCCATATCCAGAACCACACTACCGGGTTTCATGTGTTTAACCATCTCTTCGGTAACAAGCAAAGGCGCTTTTTTCCCCGGTACTAAGGCAGTGGTAATAACAATATCCGATTCGGTAACATGTTTGAATATTAATTCTTTTTGCTTTCTTAAGAACTCTTCGGAAGCTTCTTTAGCATATCCGCCTTCATCCTCCATAGAATCGTCCGTTTCGACTTCAATATATTGCCCACCTAAACTTTGTACTTCCTCCTTAACCGCAGGACGAATA
>CAJXGP010000134.1 GCA_913053915.1 uncultured Ignavibacteriales bacterium
TTCGCTATCAATGCTATCCGGACAATAAATTTTTATCTTCCGCTCATTCAATAGTTGATGAGCAGCTCCGATAAAACCTTTATCTTTGGCGTTATAATATCTACCTTTTGATTCCGGGAAAAAGATTACCGGGTAACCACTCTCGCCGAATACCAACAATTCGAATTCCCGATTTAGATATTGACTAAAAAATTTATAATATTTCTCCTGCATACTATCTTTAAATAAATTTTAGAAAATACCGCTTTAAAAAAAATCATTACTTTTATCGTCTGTAAAAAAGCAACTCAATAACCCGTTAACTTTAAGTTAAACCCCGGTGATTAGTTCTATTACAATGCCAAATGTAAAAGAATTTCTTTTTAGAGCAAATTCAACTATAATTCCATTATCAATCTAAATATTTTTAAGTTTAAGAGAAAATACCTAAACTTAAAAATCATAAATGAGATATATCTAAATAGGTCATTTTAAAATTATCGAAATGTGATTATAAACAAAGATCAAAGTTATTTCATTTTAAAAATACCTTTGGTGGAAACTCACAAATTGTCAATTCAATAGAGGATAAAATTTATATTTACAACACAAATTGAAATTTTTTTTATATTAAAGTATTTTTAAATTTATTTATGTGATAATAAAAGATAGTAGGATATGACAAAAACACCTTTAATGGCACAATACAGTAAGATTAAACAGGCGCATCCCGATATGATTCTTCTTTTCAGGATGGGAGATTTTTTTGAAACATTTGAAGAAGATGCAAAAATTGCTGCAAAAGTATTGGGTATCACTTTAACTAAAAGGTCGAACGGTGCTGCTGGGGATGTGCCGCTGGCAGGTTTTCCTCATCATGCAATTGATACATATTTGCCTAAGTTGGTCCGGGCAGGTTATCGGGTTGCGGTTTGTGAGCAAGTCGAGAATCCAAAGTTTGCAAAAGGTATTGTCAAAAGGGAGGTTATTGAAGTAGTTACACCAGGTGTCGCTTTTTCAGATAAATTATTGGATCATAAAAAAAACAATTATTTAATGGCTATCTACTTGAGGGATAATGTTACGGGTATTTCTTTTTGTGATATTTCTACCGGCGAATTCTACGTTTATGAAATTCAATCTCCGTTTATTCAACAACAAATTGAATCAATTTCACCTTCAGAAATTCTGATTCCCAAAAAGGAAAAAGAATTTTTAACTCGCTTAATCCAAAAGGTAAATCCATCGATCAGGGTAACTAAATTAGACGACTGGATTTTTAATTATGAATACGCAAAAGATTTATTAATAATGCAATTCAAAACCGTGAATCTGAAAGGATACGGAGTTGAAGGTTTTACAGCCGGAATTATTGCAGCCGGCACCGTATTAAATTATTTGCAGGAAACACAAAAGGCGAATCTGTCTCATCTAAATAGAATATCCGCTTATAATCCCTCCGATTATATGGTACTAGATTATTCTACCAAGAGAAATTTGGAAATAACTTTTTCGATGTTTGACGGCGGACGTGAAGGCTCATTAATATCTATTATAGACAAAACCGGAACTGCAATGGGCGGTCGATTATTGAAAAAATGGATATCGTCTCCACTAATTAAACTCGAATTGATATTACAAAGGCAAGAAAGCGTAGATGAGCTTTATAATCAGAAAACTTTGCGTGGTAAATTAATTGAAGAATTAAAAGAAATAGGAGATTTAGAAAGATTGATTTCTAAAGTTTGTACCGGCAGAGCAAATCCGAGAGAGATAGTTTCTTTAAGATCATCATTAAAAAAAATTCCTGTCGTTAAAAAACACCTTTCAGGAATCAAAGGGGAAACTTTAATCCATTTACGTGATTCTCTCTCATCGCTGGACAAACTCGTATCGAAAATAGAAAACGCCATCGTAGATTCACCGCCTTTAAATTTATCCGACGGTGGAATCATAAGAAACGGTTTTAGTGCCGAGTTGGATGAACTCCGTGATATATCTTTGCACGGCAAGGATTGGATTGCCAAACTACAATCATCCGAAAGAAAAAGGACAGGTATCTCCACCTTAAAAGTAAATTTTAATAAAATATTCGGTTATTATATAGAAGTAAGCCACGCAAATAAGGAAAAAGTACCTGAAAATTATACTAGAAAACAAACCCTGGTAAATTCTGAACGTTTTATTACTGAAGAATTGAAAGAATATGAAGATAAAATTTTAAATGCAGAAGAAAAAATCTATGAACTGGAATCACAGCTATTTAACGAAATAAGATTAACTGTTGCAGCAGAAGCAGAATCCATTCAACAGAATGCTCGCTTAATTGCAATGTTGGATTGTTTTATTTCATTTGCCGAATGCGCAGAAAAATATAATTATGTAAAACCTGAGATTAATAATGATGATGAAATCTTAATTACCGACGGAAGACATCCGGTCGTTGAACGAATTTTACCGCCTGGAGAAAAATTTACACCCAATAGTTGTAAACTTAATAATTCGGAAAATCAAATAATTATCCTTACCGGTCCGAATATGGCTGGAAAATCAGTCTATCTTCGTCAAATCGGATTAATTGTTTTACTTGCACAAATAGGTTCTTTTGTACCTGTTAAAGAAGCTAAAATCGGGATAGTTAACAGGATTTTCACAAGGGTTGGCGCCAGTGATAATATTGCCGCCGGTGAAAGTACTTTCCTGGTAGAAATGCAGGAAGCGGCAAATATCATTAACAATGCAACTTCAAAAAGTTTAATCTTGTTAGATGAAATCGGAAGAGGTACAAGTACTTTTGACGGTATTTCAATTGCTTGGGCTATCACAGAATATCTTCATGAAAATCCTCAAATTAATGCTAAAACTTTATTCGCTACGCATTATCACGAGCTTAACGAAATGACGGAAATTTTTCCGAGAATAAAAAATTATAAAGTCGAGGTAAGAGAATACGATGATAAAGTAATTTTCTTACATAAAGTAACCTTAGGCAAAGCAGACCATAGTTACGGAATACAAGTTGCACAGATGGCGGGTCTTCCGCTTTTTGTTACTAACAGAGCTAAAGAAATTCTTCTAAATCTGGAAGGTAAGGAATTAACTCCTTACGAAATTAAAAAAGAAAAACTCCGGAAAATTAAAAAAGAAAATGATAATCAAATAAGCTTGTTTGAATTTAAGGATGATGAAATAAGAGAACAATTAAACGAGATAGAAGTAAATAATTTAACTCCCTTAGAGGCTTTAAATAAATTGCATGAATTAAAAAAACAAGTCAAGGAAAAGTAGAAAAACATTGTTAATTGCCAAATTAAATTTTTTCAAAATAGAATAAGGAAATAAACTTTATGTATAATCGGAAATACTTGTGGGTAACGATTTTATCCATATTTACATTATCTTTTTTGATGTTATCATGCGGTAAATCTTATACTCCGAAACAGAAAAAATATATTGCAAGCATTAAAAAGTGGAGAGAGCAAAAGGATGATTATATGAAGAATAACCTGAGCTCGCCGTTTAATCAAGATCCAAACGCAAATTTTTCACCGTTGAAATATTATAAAGTTAATCTTAATTTTGTATTTAAAAGTAAGCTTTTCAAATATTCTAAAATGGATACCGTACAGACCTTTGGGACTAAAGGCGAGATAAGAAAGATATTACGGTTTGGATATTTAAAATTTGATTATAAAGGGAAAAACTATAAAGCAAACATATACAAGGGTGGGCTCAAATCCGGACGAATGTATTATATAATATGGTTTACCGATAAAACTACGGGGAATGAAACTTACGGTGTCGGAAGATATTTAGATTTTGAATTAAACCCGGATAGTTCACATATTTACACTTTAGATTTTAATTTGGCTTACAATCCGTATTGTTCCTACAGCGCTAAATATTCTTGTGCTATTCCTACTAAAGAAGACCATTTGGATTTGGCAATTAAAGCAGGAGAGAAAAAATTTCATTAAAAATTATTAATTCAACAGGAGAAAAAAGTGGTAGTAGTTCTTGAAAAAAATGTTGGTGATAAACAATTAGAAAACGTAATTAAACACCTAGAGGATTTTGGATTTTCCGTTCATAAATCCACCGGAATTGAACAAATCGTTCTGGGTGCAATAGGCGTAAAACCCGATTTTGATACCAGGAAGGTAAAAATATTGGATGGTGTGGCAGAGGTATATCGAATCACCGAACCATTTAAATTAGCAAGTCGTAGTTTTCAGAAAACAAATACGGAAATTAAAATCGGAGATGTGATAATCGGCGGAAATGAAGTTATTATGATCGCAGGCCCTTGCTCAGTTGAAAATGAAAGCCAGGTGATGACAATAGCCGAGGTAGTTGCAAAAGCCGGTGCAAAAATTTTACGAGGCGGTGCATTTAAACCCAGGACTTCACCGTATTCATTCCAAGGATTGGGTGAGGAGGGATTACATTTGCTGAGAAAAGCTGCAGATAAATATAATCTACTTGTTATTACCGAAGTTATGGAATCAAATCAAATTGATCTTATAAATGATTATACCGATATATTCCAAATAGGGGCAAGGAATATGCAAAATTTCCCGCTTTTAAGAGACCTTGGGAAAACAACCAAACCAATTATGTTGAAAAGAGGGTTGTCTGCAACCGTAGAAGACTTGTTGATGTCCGCTGAGTATATATTGTCGAACGGAAATAAACAAGTTATGTTGTGCGAACGAGGGATTAGAACCTTTGAAACTTCTACAAGAAATACTTTCGATTTATCCGCAATTCCTGTTATTCACAAGAAAAGTCATCTTCCGGTAATTGCCGATCCTTCTCATGCAACAGGTTTACGAGACAAAGTTATTCCGATGGCTAGGGCTGCTGTTGCCGCAGGAGCCGATGGCTTAATGGTGGAGGTACATAATGATCCTGAAAAAGCTTTATCCGATGGTCCTCAGGCATTATTACCTGAACAGTTTGTTGACCTTATGAAGCAGGTTAAAGCAATAGCACAAGTGATTTCAAGAACAATGTGATTTTGATTAATGATTTAATGGGATTATATAAATTATATTAAGTTTTCATTATTTGCCATTTATTAAATGATATTTCATGATTCATTGCAGAAATTATTCACTCATTAAAAGGATAAGTAAAATTATTTATCTGCAGCTAATAATAATCATTAAAACAAAACTAATTCATATTCTAATACCGATTTAACAAAATAGAAATTGGAAAAGAAAAAAATATCTATTATTGGATTGGGGCTTATCGGCGGCTCGATAGCAAAAGCTTTGAAAAAAAGTGAATTGTCTTACATAGTTGAAAGCTATGATAAAAAGGAAGTTTTGAAGAAAGCTTTATCGGAAAAGACAATAGAATTTGCTTTGGATTCAATTGAATCTTCTGCAAATTCCGATTTTATATTTTTGTGTTTGCCTACAGAAATCTCGCTTGAAGTTTTGGGAAAACTAGCCCCATTAATAAGTAGTTCAACAGTAATTACCGACGTATGTGGTATGAAAGGTATATTTGAAAATAAATGGAAAAAATTAAATAGTAAGGGCATATATATCGGCGGTCATCCGATGACGGGAAAAGAAGCCAATGGTTATATTAATTCAGACCCCCTGCTTTTCGAAAATGCTGTTTATATAATTTCAAGTTCTGCTGAGAAAAATGAAAGATTGAATGAATTAGTTAATATAGTTGAACACTTCGGCGCAAGGGTTAGATTTCTCGATCCTTTTTTGCATGATAAGGTCATTGCCAGAGTAAGTCATTTACCCCAATTGCTTTCCGTTGCTTTGGTAAATTCCACTTTTCAAGACGGTGATGAAGTAAATTATTTGGATTTTGCTGCCGGCGGATTTAGAGATATGACAAGGATTGCCTCTAGTGATTTCGATATTTGGAAAGCTATTTGTAAGTTAAACAGAGAAGAGATAATTACTTCAATTGAAGTAATACATCAAAATTTAACTCAAATTGAAGATTTATTAGAGGGTGGTGCAATTGATAACCTGGAAGTACTTTTCCATCAAGCCAGAGAAAGAAGAGACGAAATTCCTAAAAATACTAAAGGGTTTATTAATCCCCTTTTCGATGTATTTGTTTATGTTAAAGACGAACCCGGTGTGTTGAGTAATCTCACTACGTTATTATATAAAAACAATATTAATATTAAAGATATTGAACTATTAAAAATAAGAGAAGGAACAGGCGGAACTTTTAGAATTTCATTCGATTCGGAAAAAAACGCTAATAAAGCAAGATTGCTAATTGAACAATCAGGATTTGCCACAAGGTAATCGAAATATTTT
>CAJXGP010000135.1 GCA_913053915.1 uncultured Ignavibacteriales bacterium
AAATAAATCAAAACTCATCCCCCGCCTTCTCTTACAAAGAGAAGGAGCTAAAACAAGCTGCTTTCCCCCTTTTGTAAAAAACCGGATATTTATTTTTTCCGGTTAACCATGTTTTCTTATGATAAATTATCTAAATTTTTATAACTTATGAACAGTATTTACGCAAACTATTTTACGGTCTGTAAAACTCGGATAGAGAAAAAAATTTAATAGGTAAGGAAATGAAAAAATTAATTTTATTCTACTTGTTGATAATTACCACAATTGTAAGCGCACAACTCCGTCCTATAATTATTGATGGAAAATTTTCGGATTGGAATCAATTTTCACCTGCATACACCGATACACTGAATGGCCAAGTCTCAGGCAATATCGATTTTCACAGCCTTTGGATTTCCAACAATAATATTTATCTGCTTTTTCGAATTGAGGTCGGCGGTGAAATAAATTTACAAAACGATAATTCGATTACACTTTATATCGATACGGATAACAATTTATCAACCGGGAAAAAAATAGATGGAATCGGTGCGGAATTGGAATATACATTTGGAGCAAGATCCGGAATTTTTCATTCCGCCAATGGAGATATTACGATATATCACAACAATATAGGTTTAATATCCGCCCCGACTGTAACATCGACACAATTTGAGATAGGTATTAGAAGAAATGCGGTCATTCAAAATATTCCTCTATTTAAATCGGATACAATTGAAGTGGTATTTAAGGATAACGGGGTAGGGCAAGATATGCTTCCCGATAGAAGCGGCGGTGTCCGATATGTTTTTGAGAAACATAATTTTTCTCCTTTACCGGGATATTCCATAAAAAAACTTAATAATAATTATTTAAGAATTATGACGAATAATGTACGCAAAGACGACTTTTTCAACGCATCGCTTTATACACATTATAAAGATGAATATAGCGCCATTGCACCCGATATAATTGGCTTTGAAGAAATTTATAAACACACGGCGGCAGAAACCGTCAATAGAGTTGCCGGTATTTTACCTTTGACAGGCGGTGCAAAATGGTATGGTGCTAAAAGCAACAGTGACGTTGCTGTTGTAAGTAAATTCCCGATTATCAAGGTTTTCCCAATTGACGGGAACGCCGCTTTTCTTATAAATCTCCGTCCTAAATACAACACGGACTTATTATTTATTTCAGCGCATCCGCCTTGCTGTAATAATAATGACGGACGGCAAAAAGAGATAGATCATATTATGGCGTTTATCCGCAATGCAAAAGATTCAACAGGCTCACTTGCCCTGCCGGTAAATACTCCGATTATTATTGCCGGTGATATGAATCTAGTCGGTTACGCCCAACAACTGAAAACTTTTTTAACAGGCGATATTGTTGATACTAATTCATTTGGTCCTGATTTCAAACCCGGCTGGGACGGAAGTAATTTCAAAGATTCCGATCCGATTGATGCCGGATATCCGGCTGATTTTACCTGGTACAGCGCAAATAGCCCATACAGTCCGGGTAAGTTGGATTACATTATTTATTCGGGTAGTGTTCTTAAAAAAATGAACGGCTATGTTTTGTTTACAAAAGGTATGAATCCAGATACATTAAAAGCTTATGGATTAAAGCCGGATGATTCCATAGATGCCTCGGATCATATTCCGGTTGTAACGGATTTTAAACTATTATCCGTTGCTACATCCGTAAACAACAGCTCCGGTAGTATATTGCCGGAACATATAAAATTGGATCAAAATTATCCTAATCCTTTTAATCCTACTACAACGATTAGATTTTCATTGAAGGAAAGTTCTAAAGTCACTTTAAATGTTTATAATTTGCTGGGACAAAAGGTTGCAACTTTAATCAATGAAGATATGTCGAGTGGTTATAAAACCGTAGACTTTAATGCAACTAATCTGGCAAGCGGTGTATATTTATATCGTTTAGCAGTTACGGGTATTAGTGATGGTGCAAGTTATATAAATACTAAAAAGATGATATTATTGAAATAGTTTTTAACTATTATCCGATTGAAAAAAAGGCCGTTAAGCTTTTTGCTTAGCGGTTTTTTTTAATTAATTGCAATATGGAGATTCCCGAAATCTCTATAATTAAGAGAACCTTGTATTTCAAGAAATTGATGTATAACTGTTTAGCAACCGTTGAAAGATGAAAACGGAAAACTTGTTAGGTAGACAATTAAAGAATATTTTAAATCGATAATGTCATTATACAAAAATAAATATCGTGTGGAATCTATCCGTTTGCAGAATTGGGATTACGGAAGAAATGGCAAATATTTTATTACTACTATAACAAAAAATAGGCAACATTATTTCGGGGAAATAAAAAACAATGAAATGTATTTGTCGAATATTGGTGTTATTGCCGATGTAATGTGGCATGAAATAACAAATCATGCAAATGATGTTGAATTGGATGCGTTTGTGGTAATGCCTAATCATATTCATGGTATTTTAATTTTAAAAAATAATGATGAATCCCGTAATGGTGGTGGCAATCGTGTAAATGGAAATGATCGTTTTCGTAGAGACAACGCATGCGTTGTCTCTACGAACAAAACAAATGATATAACAATGAAAACCATCGGACAACAACGGTTTCAAAATCAGGGAAAAAATACCATTTCATCAATTATCGGGGGATACAAATCTGCTGTTTCCAAACACACACATCATTTGGGTTATGAATTTGGTTGGCAATCACGATTTCATGACCATATTATTAAAAACGATGTCGAATATGAACGAATTAAAAAATATATTATTGACAACCCAATAAATTGGAACGATGATAAATTTTATGATAAAAAGATACCATAACCGGTTAAATATAGCGAAATTAAAAATATTTTAACGTTGTCATATAAAATGATAATCTTTATCTTGAGGGCAAATCATGAAGTATATTTTAAAATATAGATGATAATATGAGACTAACCATTTTGGATTCTTCTCATTATAAATATTCTGCGAATGTTACTTATTCTACTGATTCGATGACAAATGATTCACTGAGCGATTTCGGTACATATATCATAAATAATCGAGAAATATCAATGGATGATGATTCTTGGTTGAGAATGGGTGACCGATGGTATAATAGTCTATATCTCTCCGGTACATTCACATACAAACAAATTGTTAATCATATACAAATTATTCAAGATAATTCATTTGCATATTGGGATTTGAATCTTCAACCAAAACAATGAGTACATTGTTTCATAATATTTTATGGTTTATTTTATTAAAATGTAAGAATAGAATTTTAATAAAATTAAAAACACGGTAATTTTTATGAATAAGAAAATAATAATTACAGGTGCAACGGGTTTAATCGGAAGAAGGTTAGTAAACTCGTTGACAAAGAGAGGCGATCATGTAATAGCCTTTACACGTAATATTGCAAAAGAAAATGAAAAAATATTCCCAGCCCGCCGGGTAATCGAATGGGATTATCATAATCTTGATATATGGAAAGATTTCTTGGACGGCGTAGATGCCGTTATACATTTAGCGGGAGCAAATCTAGCCGGTAGACGATGGAATAAAAATTATAAAAAGGAAATCCGCGACAGCCGGATAATAAGTACGCGTAATCTAGTCAAAGCTATTTCGGAAGTTGAAACCAAACCCAAGGTTTTTATCTGTTCGTCGGCAACCGGTTATTACGGCAACGGAGGCAATGAAGAGTTTGATGAAAGTTCAACTTGCGGGAATGATTTTCTTGCTCAACTATGCAAAGATTGGGAGGCTGAAGCCGGGAAAATCGAAGCCTTTAATGTTAGAAGAGTGAGCGTTCGAACAGGGATTGTTCTTAGTAAGGAAGCAGGAGCATTAAAACAAATGTTGCCTCCTTTTAAATTATTTCTCGGCGGACCGCTCGGTAACGGGAGACAGTGGTTCCCGTGGATTCATGTTGATGATATAGTCGGAATTTACCTTTTCCTTCTGGACAATAATAACATGACCGGAGCTGTTAATGCTTCTTCACCAAACCCAGTTACAATGAAAGAATTTGCCCAAAATTTAGGAAATATTCTTCACCGCCCTTCTATTTTTACCGTTCCTCAATTTATATTAAAAATTGTAGCCGGAGAAATCGCCGGGTCAATAAATGCATCTTTAAAAGTAAATCCAAAGAAATTGTTGGAATCGGGATTTGAGTTTAAGTTTAAAAAATTAAATGAAACGTTGGAAGATTTGTTACTTAAGTAAATTAATAATTGTAGATGGAAACCTTTAAGAGTTTTTTTTTTACTGGGGATTTCTCCCTTCGGTCGAAATGACAGGACGACAGATGTGTTATCTCAAAGGAGTGGTGGGCAACTGAGAAATCTCCTTTGTAAGAGGAAGCTTTGGGGGATGACGACAAGGTTATGATTGATGAAAATTACTCTGCACAGATTAATCCGAAGACTTCAATAAAAACAATTCTTAAATTGAAATATACAAATCACTAAAAATAAAAACGGCGTAATCGTTCTCTTTCGAATGATCGCGCCGTTGTAAGGTATATCAAATTATACTAATAACGATAATAATCCGGTTTAAATGGACCTTCTACCGGGACTCCGATATATTCGGCTTGTTCAGGAGTTAAAGTTTCCAATTCACAACCAAGTTTCCCCAAATGTAACATTGCTACTTTCTCATCAAGATGTTTCGGCAACATATAAACTTTGTTTTCGTATTTATCTTGGTTAGTCCAAAGTTCAATCTGAGCTAATGTTTGATTTGTGAACGAATTCGACATTACAAAAGATGGATGTCCCATAGCGCAACCAAGATTGACTAATCTTCCTTCGGCCAAAACTATGATATCTTTTCCTTCAATTGTATATTTATCTACTTGAGGTTTGATTGTATCTCTTGTATGACCGTAATTTTTATTTAGCCAAGCCATATCAATCTCGTTATCAAAATGACCGATATTACAAACTACCGTATTGTTTTTCATTTTACGAAAATGCTTTTCCAAAACAATATTACAATTACCGGTAGCGGTAACGATAATGTCAACCTCGTTTAGGACGTTTTCTAATTTTTTCACTTGGAAGCCGTTCATTGCGGCTTGAAGAGCGCAAATCGGATCAACCTCGGAAACAATAACTCTCACACCGGCATTTGCCAGCGATTCTGCAGAACCTTTTCCAACGTCGCCGTATCCGCAAACTGCGGCAACTTTTCCGGCAAGCATCAAATCGGTTGCTCTCCGGATAGCATCAACTAAAGACTCGCGACAGCCGTATTTATTATCAAATTTGGATTTAGTAACCGAATCATTCACATTAAAAGCAGGAATAGACAAAGTACCTTTTCTTACGCGTTCATACAATCGATGAACGCCGGTAGTAGTTTCCTCAGAAATACCTTTAATTCCTGAAGCCAATTCCGGATATTTATCAATTACCATATTTGTCAGATCGCCGCCATCATCCAGAATCATATTCAATGGTTCTTGGTCTTCGCCAAAAAATAAAGTTTGTTGAATACACCATTCATATTCTTCAAGTGTTTCTCCTTTCCATGCATAGACAGGAATGCCGGCAGCGGCTATAGCGGCAGCAGCATGATCTTGAGTTGAAAATATATTACATGAGGACCATTGAACTTCGGCACCTAGTTCAACCAAAGTTTCAATTAAAACAGCGGTTTGTATAGTCATGTGCAAACAGCCTACAATTCGAGCACCTTTCAAAGGCTTTTTCTCACCATATTCTTTACGCAGAGCTATTAAACCGGGCATCTCGGCTTCGGCTAATTTAATTTCTTTTTTACCCCATTCCGCAAGTGAGATATCTTTTACTTTATATTTTAATTTTTCGGTTTTCTTTTTATCAATTATTTCGTTCATTTGTTACCTTCTTTTTTAATTTATTAAAAACTTATACATACTTTTTAAAAGTAGCAATGAGATCCAACTTTTCCCACGTGAATTCTTTTTCCTTTCTTCCGAAGTGACCGTATGCAGAAGTTTTTTGGTAAATCGGTCTTCTTAATTGCAATCTGTCAATAATACCTTTAGGTGTAAAATCAACTTCTTGGATAATCATTTTAGCAATTTCTTTATCGGGAATTACGCCGGTTCCGCGTGTATTGACAAACGTCGAAACAGGTTCGGCAACACCGATAGCATAAGCAACTTGCACAAGGCATTCCTCAGCAATTTTAGCGGCAACAATATTTTTAGCGATGTGTCTTGCGGCATAAGTAGCGCTTCTGTCAACCTTTGAAGGGTCTTTACCCGAAAAAG
>CAJXGP010000136.1 GCA_913053915.1 uncultured Ignavibacteriales bacterium
AAGTTCTTCGAAGGCTTCAATCATTATGATATGCGCTAAACCGCGAGCGCCGCCTCCTCCAAAAGCAATTCCAATTTTCATCATTTTAATGTAAAACGTAGTTTAGAAATTTAAATCATAAGAATAATGAGTAAAAATATTGTTTAGTAATTTTTTTTTATAACTCGTTATTACCATCTCAAATGTAAGAAAAATTAATCAAAACTTGAATCCAAAATTTAATTCCAATTAAAAATTGTAATCTTTAATTAACAACCTGAAAAATAGAATCCAAAACAGTACCATCAACCCACTTTACGATAGCCGTTACTTTATCTTTATTTACTTTAGGTTTTGCCGGAGCGCCGCCGCAAATTTGATAAACTTCCTTTTTGATGTCTTCTATTTTTCGAATGGGGAGAGAAGAATTTTTCAAGGTTTTCAACAAATCTTTTCTTTTGGGATTAATAGCTATTCCTCTTTCCGTAATTACTACATCAATTAATTCTCCCGGTCCACAAAGTGTGGTTACTTCATCGATAATTACCGGTATTCTATCTCTGAATGAAGGAATAGCTAAAATTGTGCATTTAGAATAAAGGCAATTTTGCCAGCCTCCAATGCCATGCAGAAGGTAACCATCGGAGTGACTTACTACGTTAGCATTGAAATTAATATCTACTTCCGTTGCACCTAGAACCGCAACATCAACCATCGAAGCGAAATTACCTTTACCGTGAAAATTATAACTTGTAAAAGGACTGGTATTTACATGATTTGGATTTTCACGCATACTTCTAACCCCTTCGAGGTCGAAAGTTTGTCCATCCAAGATGTAATCCGTTAATCCTTCTTCAAGCATTCCAACTAGATACTTTGTACTCCCACCGCGCATAAATCCGGCTTTTACCCCTTTAGCTTTCATCAGCTCTTTCAAGTAAAGAACAAAAGCTAAATTTGTTCCACCGGCGCCGGCTTGAAGTGAGAAACCATCTTTCATAATGCCGGCTTCATCAATAAATTGAGCAACATATTCTGCTATTAAAAGCCTGTCGGGAGATTTTGTAACTTCTGTTGTACCGGAAACAATTTTAGAAGCATCACCTAGGGAATCAATCTGAACAACAAAATCAACATTATTGCCTTGAATTTGCCAGGGTATGCAAGGAAAGGGGACAAGGTTATCGGTTACAACAATTACTTTATCGGCATATTCAGAATCAGCCAATGCAAAGCCTAAAAGGCCGCATGCAGATTTGCCGGTTGTTCCGTTTGCATTACCGAAAGGATCTGCGGTTGGAGCAGCAATAACGGCTACATCTATGTGAACTTCACCGTCTTGTATAGCTTGATATCTTCCACCATGAGAGCGTAATATTCCAATGCCCTTCATCTTACCTTCCGAAGTAAATTTACCAAGTGGTCCGTTCATACTTCCTTCGATATGGTGGATCGTACCATCTTCCAAATATTTAATTAAATGCCGGTGAACAGGGAACGATGCACTTGGAAACCAACGAATGTTCTTAATCCTCATTTTTTTTATGATGTCAAATAGGGAATTTGTTAATGTATCTCCATTCCGAAGATGATGATGTGTAGAGATCGTCATACCATCTTTTAAGCCACATTTTTTTAGAGCTTCTTCTAAATCCTTAACAACTTTATTCCCATTCCACGGATAATCTATACAAGTTTCTATCTTTGGTTTTACTTTATAACCTTTGGGCTTATATTTATTAACACCTTGGAACGGTATTTGCTTTTCTCCGTTTACTTCTTTCGGTACTAACCTTCCCGCTGCATTTTTTATTAATTTCATAATTAGATCTTAAATCGTTTGTTTCTTAAATTTTCAAATTCTCTGATAAATTTTTATGATTTTAATTTGAATTATAATTTTAGAATTACGTCAACTCGAAAATAACATATTAATCCGTAACATTTCCAAATTTACGTAATATGTATTTTCAAACGCTCTAATAAATCTTCGGTTTTGGTGATAATTTCAGCCAAGTACCATTTATCGTTTATTTTTACTTTTCTGATTTCCTTAAGAAAGAGCAAAAAATCCATTGGAGAATATTTATTGGTTAATTTATTCTTTACCAACAATTGATATATTCTGTAATACCAATGTAGGGCAATATAATTGATAAATGTCCACGCCTCTAAAGCTTGTTCATCCTGCATATAGCTTTTATCTGCATCGATAATGTTTTTTAAGGTATCTATCATCGTCTCAACTTGTCCTCTGCTTTTATAATCTACATAGGTCTCTTCCGGTATTTTGTTGGTATTATGAATAAAGGCTATTGTTCCAAAAGTGTTCTCCTTGTCATAAAAAGTATCAAGATTATAATTATCCGGTAGGCTCTCTATTCGATTTAAGTAATCCTTGGTTTCTCTGGTTTTTAATTCTTCGTCGAGATAAACATTTATTGTTTGTCTTTTTGCCCTATATGTGTAGAACCATATAATGCGACCTTGATATTTGAGGAATCCCTCATAACTCTTTTTATCCGTTGTTTTTACTTTGTCGTATTTAATAAGCTTATTGTTCCTTTTAAGTGGAATAATATATTTCAACTTCTCAGCATTTAGTTCATCTATATTCTTTTGAGAATAAAAACCTTTATCGGCTATAATAACGGCATTACTTATTTGGGATTCCGTCAGAGATAATTTGAATGCTTTAATATCTTTAATATTCCCGGCTACGATGCGATAATAAATAGGTAGTTGTAAATCTACGGAGAAAGCAAATATTAAATTTATCAGGTTTTGAAAATTACCCTTCTTGCTTTTAGATAGTTTTGTGATTTCCATCTTTTTCGAATAGCTTATTAAATCGGTTCCGTCAAAAATAATATTGTTTTTCCCATTTGTAAATTCTTTGAAAAAATCTGTAATAGCCTTTCTATTAGTTCCTAATTCTCTTAAAAACACAGATAGCGATTTAGCTGAAAGAGATAACCCTTTGTATTGTTCGGACAGATAACTATGAGCATAATGGAAAGCTATGTTCTTCAGAGGGCTTTGATATATTAAGCGTCCATAGGATAAAACTAAAATGATTTCCCATTGTCCCGGAAAGTGTTTTTTCAATAAATCTTTGTATTGACTTAAATGATTATCGATAAAAGCAGTAATGCCGTATTCTTTTACACTTAAATTAGAGACAATAAGACTTTGTTTACGAAGTTTTGCTTTTTCCGATTCAATAAATCCGTCTTCCTTAGTGATTTTACCTAATAGTTTACCGGTAATCTTTTTAGATCTTTTTTTATTCGGGTCCCATTTACTTGATACTTCATATAGGTAATATCGTCCATTAATGAGTCTTAGTTCTGCCCCTTTCCTTTTATGCTTAGTAGCCCATTGTGGATGTTTAGCCATAATAAACCTCATATAGTTACGTAAATACGTAATAGTAATTTACAACAAAAAAACCGAATATCCAAATGAATTCGGCTCTTTCCTCAATACTATTACGTATTTCTAGGAAATGTTACGGATTAATACTTGAATTAGAATTATTACAAAACCTGCTCAAAATAATTTAGATGAAAATATGGAATCCGGCAGCAATCAGAGTATTTGCATTCTTTTAATGGCAATTTAGCATACTTAACTACTATTTAATTTTATATTTTCAAAAATATTTTCAAAAGGATAGAATAGGAATTTATAAAACCGAAATTGTACCGTTAAGCATTACGCATTCCTCCAATTTTCATTTAATAAATTATTTAATAATGCCGAATGAATCGTCCTGCGAGCTCGTTTTACTATTGGAGCGTCAATCATCTTACTTCCTAATGATACTACTCCAATTCCTTTTTTTTCTGCTTCTTCAAATGCCGCTACTATTTTTTTAGCCCTATCAATTTCATCTTGAGTTGGAGCAAAAGCTTTATGAATCACAGGGATTTGTCTTGGATGAATACATCCCTTTCCATCGAAGCCGAGGGATTTTGCTTCGAGCACACTTTGATATAACCCATTCATATCACTTACATCCGAATAAACCGTATCTATTGCTTGTATTCCGGTAGCTTTTGCTGCATTTATTATCATTGATCTGGCAAAGAAACTTTCTTTCCCTTCAATAGTTCTCTCGACACCTATATCTGCGGTATAATCTTCAAGCCCAATTGCCAATGCACAATTCTGTTTTGAGGCAGATGCGATTTTAAATGCATTATTTATACCCGGTGCACTTTCAATAATAGGCATGAAGTAAATTTCATTTTTAACATTATAAAGATTTTTAAGTCTGCCGACTTCTGCTTCTACATCACCGATTTGTTCGGCAGATTCACATTTAGGAATGAGGATAACATGCACATTGTGTGGTACTACAAATCTTAAATCATCAAGTCCATTCGATAATTGGTTAATCCTAACCATTCGTTCTGAAGTATAAAAATCTACACTTCGAAGTGCATTACGTACAAGATACCGGGCATCATGTTTTTCTTCCGGAGAGACACTATCCTCAAGGTCTAAAATTATTCCGTCAGGTTTATGTAGTCCTGCATTGAGGAAAAACTTCGGTTCATTACCGGGTAGATAGAGCCTGCTTCTGCGTAATTTATCTTTAGTTGTTTTATAAAGATTTTTTTCATTGAAAGGAAGAAGGTATTCTTTTTTATTTCCTTTTAATACTTTATTTACTGCTGCTTCAAAACGTGCAGCCAATACAAATGGAAGTGCACCCTTATCTTCCAGTAAAATATATGCATGTTTAATTCCAAAAAATTCGCTCATATCGTTTATCTGTTTGTGAATTGAATCGCCATACATAGTTTCAACTTTGCTTTTAAGTAGAAGCTTTATTCCGCCTGAATTTTTTAATTCAATTTCTAAATAGCAGTCGGAACGTACATTATTACCCCGTTTGCCGGAGGATGCTTTTTTATTTTTTTGCTTCATTTTATTAAGTCCAGATTTTTTTTCATTGAATTATACAAAATTATAAAATGTGTCAGGTTAAATAATGGTCATTATCATGGAATCCATCATCCTGTAAATTAAGAATAAAGTTTTAAAAAGCCATGAATAAGTAATAGATTCTCTCTTTTGTGTTGATGACGTTGTGAATATTTTGGCTTTTTAGACCCGGTCCTGTTCATAAAATTGTTTGAACTCTTATATGATTAATTTCGACATAAATTTACTCACATCGTATTTTTCACAGCCTAAAATCATTTCTTTTATTTGTCTCTGTTTTTCAGTAGATAATAGCTCTTCGGCAAGACCGCTAAATTTATTATCAATATCTTCAATAGTCATCGGTTCACGCGGATCGCCTTTGGGATATTCAATATATTCGGTGAATACTTTCCCGTCATTTGTTATTACAGTTGCCCTCGACGGCTGTTTTTCCGGGAACATTTTATCGAACTCTTCGGAAGCTTCACCTTTAATTTTATTTATTGTTTCCCAAATTCTCGGATCGTTTAATTTTTTTTCGGAAAAAGTTGCAGTGGTAATCTTTTTATCAACTACGGCGGCGGCAATACAATAGGGGAGTGAATGATCTGCAGTTTCATGGGATTCGGGTTTGTATTTATGCGGATCGAAAAGTATATCTACAGCTCGTGCAATGGCGGTAATTTTTATTTCTTTAATTTCATCGTATTTGATATCATTTTTTGAAACCACTTTGAGAACTGCAGTAATATGAGTATGAGTTAATGCTTCGGTTGGGAACGCTTTCATTGAGCATTCCATTATTTTATAATTTTCCCCAAGTCCGCCGATTAACTTTTCAACATTCCAAGTCCAATCAGCCAAAGCTTCGCGCCCTTTCATTTTTACCGGTTCCGGTTTTTGCTCTTTTGCATCCCAACCTAAAAAGGTATCCATAAAACCTTCTTTTCCTTCAAAAACAGCTTCAGTTCCCGTATATCCCTTTTGAGCCATTAAAGCTGCAAAAACACCGGACTGTACAGCCATCGGATCGACGGTATTTTTCATCATTGTTAGTTTGCCGGCAGTCGGCGCACCAATTGTATGATTGTGAACGCCGTTAATTCCAATTGCATTTATCATCTCATCAACAGTTAGCCCAAGTAATTTCCCCGCAACAACGGGTGAAACAAATTGCGTGAGTGCAGCGTGATGCCATTTCCTTTCGCGAATACCCGGTACGGCAAACTCGCAGAGCCTTTGTTCAAATTCATAAGCAAGTATAATTGCAACAATAACATCTTTCATTGAAGCATCAACAAGTTCGCCTACAGATAAAGCAGCGG
>CAJXGP010000137.1 GCA_913053915.1 uncultured Ignavibacteriales bacterium
TTATACTTTTCGTTAATAAAATCAATTTCAACTTTACCGTTTATTATATAAGTATTGGGGGCAATACGTCTGCAAATATCCTCCTCAATATCAAATTCATCCTTAATTTCACCAAACAATTCTTCCATAACATCTTCAATAGTTATAATTCCCGCAGTACCCCCGAATTCATCGATTACGATGGCAATTGAAACATGTTTAATTAAAAATTCGTTAAGCATATCGAACGATTTTTTTGTTTCCGGAACAAATATTACTTCGCGCATAATATCTTTTAAATTTTGCGGCGCTTTAAATAAATCATAAGCATAAATCACCCCCTTGATGTTATCTAGATTTTCCTCGTAAACCGGTAGCTTTGAATAACCGGAATCAATAAAAACAGAAAGAGCATCTTCGATATTTTGATTAATATCTACGCCTACAATATCTGTTCTGGGTTTCATAGCTTCATGTACCCTTTGTTTGCCCAATTCAAGAACTTTTGTTATAATATCACTTTCGTTTGTGTTAACTTTACCTGCTTCATGACTTTCTTTTACCAGTAATTCAATATCTTCTTTGTTAAAAAGGTAGCTTATATTTTCTTCCATCACATTTGATGATTTGATTAGGAATGATGAAATCGAAGACATGACTTTTACAAAAGGATATAGAATATAATAAGTAATTTTTAAGGGAACTGCCGAAATGTAAACTACCCTATCGGATAATTCACGCGCTAAATATTTGGGAATAAGTTCACCGAATATTAATAAGATAAATGAAGAGATGATTAAAATACCAAGTTCTCCCACCCCAAATACACTTGCCAGAAATAAAGTACTAATGGAAGCAAATGCAATATTTGCTACGTTATTCGCAATAAGAATAGTAGAAAAAAATTGTTGGGGGTTTTGAGTAAAATAAAAAGCCTCTTTAGCAAAGATATTTTTTTTCCTAGCTCTAATTTCTATTTTAATTTTTTTAACCACGACAAAAGCTATTTCCGAGCCTGAAAAAAAACCGCTTACAAATATTAAAATTAGTAATATTATCAATTCATTAAACATCAATAAACTCTCCGGATATTTATGTCCTCGACCCTTGCATAATAGTTTTTTTCACCGGAAGAAAACTCCAGCGAAAAAGATATAGGTTGATTCAAATTTAAATTATCCACAAGATTTAATCCTGTTTTTGTTCCAAATGCATATAATCGAATTTCACCGGGTAAAAACTCCAAACTGCCTGTTACGTTTTGTTCATTAAAATTAGGGGTAAAACTGAATAAAAACTTATTTTTTTGGAAGATTTTAATACTTTCTATTTTCAAATTCCTTATAGATTCATTAGAAAGATTTTTTACATTTGCTTCGCCAAGTACATATAATTTAGGTTTATTTGTACTCGGCATTAAATTCACCCAAACATCCATCATAGTGGGTTGGACAAATAAATTTAATGTACCGCCGGTTTTAATTATTCTTGAAGTTGAACATCCATCCAAAACAAGCGAAGAAGCTATAATGGCATATAAAACAAATAAATTTATAATCCGAAACATCATTGCTAAATTAAATTTTATTTATGAATCTACTCTAAAGAAGGTATTTATTTTATTAAAAGCTTTGATCTTTGTAAATATCCACAATTCTTAAATTTAATAATAATCGTTATATGCACTTCATTCATCATATTTAATATTTAATATATAATCAATATTGTAATAATTAAATATAAAAAGAAATTAATAATCATAGGAATATCGGACAACATTATTTCAGTAGTATTTTCTCCTTTTTTACCGATATAAACAAGGTACATATACCTAAAAATACCAAACACCACAAACGGAGTAGTATAAATAAGGTCTTCTGTTTTAAAAATTGATATCGTACGTTGAGCAACGGAATATAATGCATAGCAAATGATTACGCCTGAAGCGGTAATTGTTGCCATTTGATTAGTAAATTCCAAGGAATATGAAGAAAGTACATGCCGTGTTGAATTTTTATCTTGCTCTTGTTCCAATAGTTTCAATTCCGACTGTCTTTTCATGATTGCTAAAAATAATGAAATAAACATTGTAGTTAATATTAACCAGCTTGAAATATAAATATCAATTATATATGCTCCGGCAATAACGCGCAACATAAAGCCGGTTGCAATACTGAATATGTCCAAAAGAACTATGTACTTGAAAATTAGTGAATAAAAAAGATTTAATATAAGATAAGATAATAATACTAAATCGAATTCTATATTAAATAAAGGAAGCATTGCCGATAAAATCAAAGCAATTATTATAGCGGTAATTGTTGCATTCTTTTTTGATATTTTACCTGAAGTAATAGGTCGAAATTTCTTTACGGGATGTAACTTATCGGATTCAATATCAATTAAATCATTAAATATATAAACAATGCTGGTAAGCAGTGAAAAAGCGATAAAACCAAGTAATACAATTTTAAAAAAATTGTAATCAAAGAGATGTTTGGAAAATATTAAAGGAACAAAAATGAATGTATTTTTGATCCACTGTGAAGTACGTAATAATTTAAAATACGACTTCACCATTAAAATACCGCTGTTTCTTCGTAAGTTCCGAATATCTCCTTAAGTTCTCCAACCATTTCGCCAAGAGTAACATAATTTTTAGCTGCTTCAATAAACGGAGACATAAGATTATAGTTGTCTAATGCAGCTCTTCTAATAGCCGTTAAACTTTCCTTTACAGCTTTTTGATTTCGGCTTTGTCTGAGATCAGCTAATCTTTGCTTTTGTTTTTTCTCCACCCCGGGGGAAATCGACAAAATCGGAATATCTATTTTTTCTTTAGGTTCAACAAAATCATTAATACCAATTATAAATTTTTCTTTTCTTTCGACTTCTTTTTGATAACGATACGCTGCATTAGCAATTTCTTTCTGGAAATAACCGGACTCAATTGCCGGTATAACACCGCCCAAAGAATCAATTTCAGCGAAAATTTCATTTGCTTGCTTTTCCATTCTATCTGTTAAAGCTTCTATAAAATATGAGCCACCTAGCGGATCTATTGTATTAAGCACACCTGTTTCAAATGCTATTAACTGTTGTGTCCTAAGTGCAATTTTTACAGCTCCTTCGCTAGGTAGAGCTAAAGTTTCATCCATAGAATTTGTATGCAACGATTGAGTCCCGCCAAGCACACCGGCCAATGCTTGAAAAGCGGTTCTGATAATATTGTTCTCAGGTTGTTGAGCCGTTAATGAACAACCTGCGGTTTGAGTATGAAATCTTAACCACCATGAACGCGGATTCTTTGCTCCGTATTGTTCTTTCATCCTTTTTGCATATATTTTCCTAGCTGCTCTAAATTTTGCAATTTCTTCGAAAAAATCCAGATGAGAATTGAAGAAAAATGAAATCCTCGGAGCAAAATCGTCAACATTCATTCCTCTTTCAATACACGCTTCTATATAAGCAAATCCATCAGCTAGAGTATAGGCAAGTTCCTGAGCTGCAGTTGAACCTGCTTCGCGAATGTGATATCCGCTAACCGAAACCGGATTCCACTTGGAAACTTCATTTTTACAATATTCGATCATATCGACGATAATTCTCATGGAGGGATTAGGCGGATAAATATATTCTTTTTGTGCAATATATTCTTTTAAGATATCGTTTTGCAAAGTGCCTTGTAATTCCTTGAAATCTACACCTTGTCTCTGAGCCACAGCAAGATAGAAAGCGAAGATCATGGCTGCCGGCGAATTAATTGTCATTGAAGTAGATACTTTATTTAATGGAATTTTATCAAACAAAATTTCCATATCTTTTAAAGAAGAAATCGATACTCCACAAATTCCGACTTCGCCTTCACTCAAAGGTGCATCAGCATCCCAACCCATTAAAGTCGGTAAATCAAAAGCTATCGAAAGACCTGTTTGTCCTTTTTCTAATAAATAATGAAACCTATGATTTGTATCTTCCGGAGTACCGAAACCGGCAAATTGACGCATAGTCCAAACTTTACCGCGATACCCGTTTGTATGAATTCCTCTTGTAAACGGGTACTCACCGGGAAAACCAATCTCTTTAAGATAATCTATATTTTCAATATCATCCGGTCCGTATAATGCTTTTACCGTTTCTCCGCTAACAGTAGTAAACCTCATTCCTGTCGAAGGTGTATCTTTTAATTTCTCATTATACTGTTTTTTTTTTCTTTTGTATTCTTCATTAATCATGATTTTAACCTTTTATTTAGTCTTTTGAACTAATTCATTAAAATACCATGCCTTTTGAGCATTAAATATTAAAATTAAGTTCTTCCGAATCTTCTATCAAATTCCGCCAAAGTAATTTTGATCACAATCGGTCTGCCGTGAGGACACACATAGGGCATAGAAGTAGCAAATAACTGATCTATCAAATGACGCATTTCCATATCGGAAAGATAATCTCCCGCTTTTATAGCGGTTTTACAAGAATAAGATTTAGCAATGTTTTCTCTTTCTTCCAGTTTTTTCTCACGTTGATTTAACAAATATTCTTGAATTAGTTCTCTCAATACCACTTCTTCGGAACCTCTTTTGACATCCTCCGGAACACCTTCGATAACAACGGTATTTCTACTAAAAAATTTAATTTCAAAACCCAGCTTAACCAAATAAGAATAAATTTCTTTTAATATTGCAAGATTTCCGGGATCTAGTTCAAGAGTTTTAGGGAATAGAAGTTGTTGAGAAAATGGGATGTTAGCTTCAATTCGTTTTAAGGCTTTTTCATATAAGATTCTTTCGTGTGCCACATGTTGATCGATAATCATTAATCCCGTTTTTATTTGAGATAGAATATATTTATTGTGTAACTGAATAATAAATGAGGATGTTTCTTCTCTGCTATTATTTTTTTCAGGTTTTGAAACTTCGTGAAAAATTTCTTTTTGTTCGGCTTTTTCAAAGGGATGTGAAATTTGTTGAGATGTATTTGAAGAAATATTGTCAGGAATAGAGCTAAAAATTAAGTCGATATCGTTATTAGAAAATCTCGTTTTCGCTAATGATTCCTTCCGGTTAAATTTTGGTCGATCGGAAAAATCATTTTTCTCAACTTTTTGAAAATTGTCGAATTTGATCTTTTCCGTACTTCCGGTAGTTTCAATAATTTCTATCGAAGGGACCAAATCATAACTGCCTAAACTTTTTCGAACCACAGATAAAACAAAATTATACACATCCTTTTCATCTTCGAATCTTACTTCCAATTTAGAAGGATGAACATTTACATCGGTTCTTTTAGGATCCAGTTCCAAAAATAATACAAAAAAGGGATATTCTCCCTTTTCCAAAATATTTTCATAAGCAGAAAAGACGGCATGATTTATTTGTCTACTAACAACAAATCTTGAATTAAGAAAGAGGTATTGTTCACCTTTGTTTTTTCTAAGCATAGTTGGTTTACCGACATAACCGTGTAAGCTAAGGTAATCTGTTCTTTCTTTAACGGGAATAAGAGCTTCTATCATATTATCTGCAAAAATCTGCTTAATCCTATCCTCAAGTTCTCCTGCGGAATAATCAAAAATTAAAGAATCGTCGTTATAAAACTTAAAAGAAATACCGGGATGACTCAAAGCTATTTTATTGAAAGTATCGATAATGTGCTTTAATTCGGTAGCGTCTGTTTTAAGAAAATTTCTTCTAGCGGGGACATTATAAAATAAGTTCTTAACGGAAATACAAGTCCCCTTTGGAAAAGAACCTTTTTCTTTTATTATCGTACTGCTATCTTCTAAACGGATGAACGTACCGGTTTCTTCTTCGCGGGTTTCGGTTTTAATTTCGAGTTGACTAACAGCCGCGATTGAGCTTAAAGCTTCCCCCCTAAATCCCAAGGTAGATATTGATTCGAGGTCCTCTTCTTTTTGAATTTTACTGGTAGCATGTTTTTGAACGCATAAAACAGCGTTTTCTTCGGACATGCCAGAACCATCATCACAAACTTGAATTAAAGATTTCCCAGACCGTTTAATCATTACTTCAATTATTTTTGTATCGGCATCAACCGAATTCTCGATTAATTCTTTTACTACAGATTCAGGTCTTTGAACTACTTCACCGGCAGCTATTTTTTTTGAAATATTATCCGGCAATATTTTGATTTTCTTTTCAATCATTATTATTTTTTTCGATCCAGTACGACAAATTCATGATGATAAGTGTTTCGACCATCTATCGGTTGTGGCTCTCGTTTTG
>CAJXGP010000138.1 GCA_913053915.1 uncultured Ignavibacteriales bacterium
TTCATATACGAATGGAAAAAGGGAGCGCTGGAATGGGAGTAATATCCGACCCCGCGGCCGCTTCAGGCTCTTCCCTGCCTTTGCCTTTGCCTTTGCCCAAGGGCGAGGCAAGCAATGCCGTGCTCCGGGCCGTTGAAGGCGAACTCAGCGATAAGGGCTTCGTGCTCGCCAGCGTCGACAAGCTGGTCAACTGGGCGCGCACGGGTTCGCTGTGGCCGATGTCGTTCGGGCTTGCTTGCTGCGCTATCGAAATGATGGCTACTTCAGCTTCAAATTATGATTTTGACAGGTTTGGTGTTA
Source organism: uncultured Ignavibacteriales bacterium (assembly GCA_913053915.1). The sequence goes on from CAJXGP010000138.1 coordinate 301, forward strand.
TTCCGCGTCCTTCACCGAGACAATCGGATGTAATAATTATTTCGGGGACTGTTACTTTTAAGATGGCAATCAGAATAAAAAGACTTTATGAGCAAATGCCTGATCCAAAATATGTGATTTCTATGGGAAGTTGTTCAAATTGTGGAGGTCCTTATTGGGAACATGGATACCATGTGTTAAAAGGTATTGATAGAGTTATTCCGGTAGATGTTTATGTACCGGGATGTCCTCCCCGCCCTGAAGCTTTATTGGAAGGTTTATTGAAACTTCAAGAAAAAATCCGTAATGAATCAATTGTAATAAAATCGGCATGAAAAATACTGAAGAATTATTCAACTTACTTAAAGAAAAATTCGGCGATGCGATTATCGAATTAAAAAAAGATCAACCCGTTGATCCGTTCATTATCGTTGATCCTTTCCAGATAGATAAAATAAGCTTATTTCTAAAAAATAATGAGGATTTACTTTTCGATTATTTAGTAAATCTTGCCGGTGTTGATGATGCTAATGAAAAGAATGTTACCGATGAAAACGGAAATCAACAGAAAATTACCGGAACGTTAAGCGTTTTTTATCATCTGGAATCAACAAAATTAAGACATAGATTGATTCTTAAAGTAAGTACACCAAAGGAAAAACCTGAAGTATCTTCTGTAGAAAGTATTTGGAAACATGCTGATTGGGAAGAACGCGAAGCCTATGATATGTTTGGAATAATTTTTTTGAATCATCCGGATTTAAGAAGGATTTTAATGCCTTACGATTGGGAAGCAGGATATCCATTGCGAAAAGATTATAAGAATCCTGAATTTTACCAAGGTATGAAAGTACCGTATTAAATGATTAAACAGAGAATATAAATTACAGATTATGTCGCTTAAAACTGAAGAATTGGTATTGAATATGGGACCTCAACACCCATCAACTCACGGGGTTTTGAGGCTTGAATTAACTCTAGAAGGTGAAATTATTAAAGAAGTAAAAACCCATATCGGTTACTTACACAGATGTTTTGAAAAACATGCGGAAGTGATGACCTATCCACAAGTAATTCCTTATGTAGATAGGATAGATTATCTGTCTTCAATGGGTAATGAATTCGGTTATGTTATTACCGTTGAAAAATTATTGGGTATTGAAGTGCCGGAAAGAGTACATTTTATTCGCGTTATAATGGCGGAGCTGCAGAGAATAGCTTCCCATTTAGTAGCGCTCGGAACTTATGGTGTAGACATCGGAGCTTTTACTCCTTTCCTGTTTTGTTTTAGAGATAGAGAAAAAATTCTCAGCTTATTCGAAATGACTTGCGGAGCCAGGCTTCTTTACAATTATATGTGGGTTGGCGGTCTTTCTCATGATCTTCATCCCAATTTCGTTACTCAGACAAAGGAATTTGTTAAATATTTTCGTCCTAAAGTTGTTGAACTGAACGATCTTTTAACCAATAATCAGATTTTTATTGATAGAACCGTTAACGTAGGTATTCTTCCACCGGAGACAGCAATTAACTACGGTGTAAGTGGTCCGAATCTAAGGGCTTCCGGTGTTAAGTGGGATATAAGAAAAATAGAACCTTATGCAGTATATGATCGTTTCGACTTTGAGATTCCGGTAGGAAAAGGTAAAATAGGTACGGTAGGAGATTGCTGGGACAGATATGATATAAGAATTCTTGAAATGGAACAAAGCTTACGAATTATAGAACAAGCTCTCGAACAATTACCCGATGGTGATGTCAGCTCAGCTATTCCCAGAAGAATCAGACCCCCTGTTGGGCATGCTTACGGACGGGTAGAAAATTCGCGTGGCGAAGTGGGGTATTTCATTATAAGTAACGGTACGGCAAATCCCTTCAGAGTTAAAGTACGAGCGCCGTCTTTTATAAACCTCGGAATATTGAATGAACTTTGCAAAGGACATTTGGTTGCCGATATAGTTGCAATCATAGGAAGTATAGATATAGTTTTAGGAGAAGTTGACAGATGATATATAATTTCCTATTAAAAATAACCGGCAGCAGTATAGCTGCTTCATTTATACAAAGCTTGTTGCCATTATTTTTATTTATTCTTCCTTTTGCTTTATTTGCTGTATTGGCAGAAAGAAAAGTATCGGCACACATGCAGGATAGATTAGGACCTATGCGTGTTGGTTATCATGGAATACTACAAACTATTGCAGACATTCTTAAGCTTCTTCAAAAAGAGGATATCGTTCCTCATGATACCGATAAATCATTTTTTAACCTTGCACCGATAATAGTTTTTGTCGGAAGTTATGCTGTGTTTGCCGCAATTCCATTTTCAGGAGCATTTATCGGTGCTAATCTTAATTTGGGTTTATTTTATATAATAGCTGTATCAGGATTTGTCGTTGTTGGAATTTTAATGGCCGGCTGGTCGTCCAATAATAAATATTCACTGCTCGGTGCTATGAGGTCCGCTGCACAAATTATCAGTTACGAAATACCGACAATCTTAGTAGTAGTTACGATCATTATGATCACCGGTACGCTCAACCTTTATACACTTAGCGAAATGCAAACAAGTTCTTTTTGGAATTGGATTATTTTCGGCGGACCGGTGTGGGGAATATCAAAATTTTTATTCATCCCACTTATGATTTTAGATTTTTTGATTATATATATAAGTACATTAGCCGAAGTTAACAGAACACCTTTCGATATTCCGGAGGCTGAATCCGAATTAGTTGCCGGTTATCATACGGAATATTCCGGTATGAAATTCGCCATATTTTTCTTATCGGAGTATGCAAATATGTTTGCCGTATCGGCAATTATAGCAGCAATATTTTTCGGAGGTTTTCAATCTCCCTTTGGATATTTAGGTAATACACTTGGACTACCTTGGCTAATTCCTATTGAGCAATTTTTCTGGTTTACCGCAAAGGGTTTATTTTTTGTGTTCGTTCAAATATGGCTGAGATGGACTTTACCGCGTTTAAGAGTCGATCAACTGATGGCTGTGTGCTGGAAATATTTAATTCCTTTTGCCGTTGTAGATTTATTTTTAGTAGGTTTAATCACTGTTTTATAATATGATTTTAATATGATGGGTTATTTTAAGAAGGGCTGGATCGCACTAAAAACAATTTTCATTGGGATGAAAGTAACATTCAAGCATTTGTTCGTCCCTGCAGTAACAATACAATATCCCGATGTAAAGCTTCAACTACCCGAGCGTGAAAGAAATCGACTTTATGTGAATATGGATGACTGTATCGGATGCTATCAATGTGCCAGAGCTTGTCCGGCCGATTGTATAATAATAGAAACGGTAAAAGCAATTCCAGGCGAAAATCTAGGGCAAACATCCAACGGAAAGAGGAAAGCATTATGGGTTACAAAATTTGATATAGATTTGGCAAAATGTTGTTACTGTCAATTATGTGTATTCCCATGTCCAACCGAATGTATATATATGACAGATGTTTATGAATTTTCTGAATATTATCGTGAAAATTTAATTTATGACTATGTTACATTAACTCCGGCTGAGAGAGAGGAAAAAAAGATTAACTTTGCAAATCACGAAAAAGAAAAAGCAGCCGCCAAAGCTGCCGCTGCTCAAAAAAAAGATTCAGAAACGAAAAAGGATGAGAAAAAGCCATGAGCATTTACGATATAGTTTTTTATTTATTTGCAGCCATCACTATTCTCTCTGCAATTTTTGTAGTTACAAATAAAAATATTGTTCACTCGGCTTTTTATCTTTTATTTACATTTTTCGGAATTAGCGGTATTTATGTTTTACTAGGTGCGGATTTTATAGCTATAGTTCAGTTGGTAGTTTATGTCGGCGGTATTTTAATTCTTCTTATATTCGGTGTAATGCTAACCAATAAAATTACCTCTGTTCAAATAAAAACAGGTACATTTCAAGTAGTTCCTGCCGCAATTGGTGTGGGATTGTTTGCAGGAATTCTTTTTACCGTTATGCTTACAACAAACTGGAGATCTTACAATAATTCAGTACCGGCAACAACAACAAAGCATCTAGGTATGATTCTTATTCAACAATATGCACTTGTTTTTGAATTATTAGGAATTTTGCTTCTTATCGCGATGATAGGAGCAGCAACTTTAGCACGTAAATAAATTAAGTATATATTATGTTACACGTAGGATTAAATCATTTTTTAGTTATAAGTACGGTTCTTTTTTCATTAGGCATTTTTGGAATAATTACCAGAAAGAATGCCGTTATGGTATTAATGGGGATTGAACTAATCTTAAATTCGGCAAATATAAACTTTATTGCCTTTGCAAAATTCGGCAACTTTGGTGATCAAGGACAAATAATAGCACTGTTCGTTATCATACTTGCAGCCGCTGAAGCCGCTGTAGCATTAGCAATTGTATTAAATATTTACAAAACTTTTTCAACTGTCAATGTTGATGAAATTGATACTCTAAAAGATTAAATACAAATGACGGAAAATACACTGATACAGTTAGCAACTATAACCTTATTCATGCCGTTAATCGGATTTATTGTTGCTCTATTTTTTGGGAAAAGGATTAAATACGTATATCTGATTGAAATCGGCTTGGTGTTGATTGGATTGATAGCAAGCATTCTTCTAGTCTATTTTAAATTAGATTTGTACAACGGAAAGGATATTGTCGGACAATTTACTTGGATTGATCTAAAAGGTCTTCCTTTTGTTGCAAACATTAAAATAGAGTTTGGGATACTAATCGACAACGTAGCGGCAATAATGATTTTCGTAGTTCTACTCATTAGTTCGCTAGTACATATATTCTCAATTGATTATATGAAGGGTGATATAAGATATAACCGCTATTTTGCATATCTTGGAATTTTCACCTTCTCCATGGCGGGTATAGTTTTAACCCATAGCATTTTGATGATGTATATGTTTTGGGAATTAGTCGGTCTTTCGTCATATTTGCTAATTGGGTTTTGGTATGAGAAAAAATCTGCATCTGATGCTGCCAAAAAAGCTTTTATCGTTAATAGAATTGGTGACGTTGGAATGTTCTTAGGTATTTTAATACTTTATGCAACATATCATACATTCACATTTCAAGAAATTTTTCATCAGATTTCGATAGGACACCTACCGTTCAATAGCAGTACTTGGCTTACAATAACCGGAATTTTAATCTTCTGCGGTGCAATAGGAAAATCAGCTCAGTTCCCGCTTCATGTTTGGTTACCGGATGCAATGGAAGGTCCAACTCCGGTTAGTGCATTAATACATGCAGCAACCATGGTTGCCGCCGGAGTTTTTCTCGTTGTACGGATTTTCCCAATGTTAACCGGCGAAGCTCTTTTGTTCATTGCCGCAATAGGAGCTATTTCTGCATTTATTCCCGCTACAATTGCTTTAACACAAAATGATATTAAAAAAGTTCTTGCATACTCTACTATCAGCCATTTAGGATATATGATTATGGCTTTAGGGGGGGGCGCTTACACTTTCGCTTTCTTCCATTTGATTACTCATGCATTCTGTAAATCATTATTGTTTTTGGGCTCCGGCTCAGTAATTCAAGCTATGCATCATGAACAAGACATTAGAAAAATGGGAGGTTTGCGAAAGAAAATGCCGATTACCTATGCAACCTTTTTAACAGCTTCATTAGCCATTTCAGGAATTCCGTTAACCTCCGGATTTTTAAGTAAAGACGGAATATTAGCCGGAACATTTGCATTTGGTACATTGACGGGACATTGGTTATTTGCAGTCTCCGGTTTTTTGGTTGCAATGTTAACCGCTTTTTATATGTTCAGATTGGTAATCTTAACATTTCACGGAAAACCTAGAGATAAAGAAAAATATGAGCATGTGCATGAATCGAAATTTAATATGGCAATGCCGATGATAGTTTT
>CAJXGP010000139.1 GCA_913053915.1 uncultured Ignavibacteriales bacterium
TGCACAAAAGATTGAATTAATCCTAATAATGAAGATGATTTTGATGCCAAAATGTTAATTTTATTTTCTTATTAATGATTAATTTTATTTTTGGAAATTTTTCTCGTAATAACTCTACGCTACCGTCATCGGAGGCATTATCCACTATTATGATTTCATATTCTAATCCGGATACGGCTTTCTTTATCGAATGAATTAAATTCTGAAGAAATTCCTTAACGTTATAATTGACAATTATAATGGATAAATCCAATTCACCACCACCTATTTTAGCATACCCAATATACTTTTAAACCTAAGCTTCCAAACTATAAAGACTGCTTCATGAACAATTTTTTTGGACATTTTAGAAGTACCTTTTACCCTATCATAAAAAATAATCGGTATTTCAGTTACCTTATAACCTTTTTTCCATGCTTTAAAGGTCATTTCAATTTGAAAAGCATAACCGTTAGAAGAAATTTTATCCAAATCAATAGCTTCCAGTACTTCACGCCTGAAACATTTAAAACCCCCTGTAGCATCGCATATAGGCATTCCGGTTATATATCTTGTATAACCGTTTGCAAAATAGCTTAAGAGTAGTCTTTTAATTGGCCAATTTACTACGTTGACACCGGTTTTATATCTGCTTCCCAAAACCAGGTCGCAATGTTTTATTGCCGTTAAAAAATTTTTTATTTCTTCAGGATTATGTGAATAATCTGCATCCATCTCAAAAATATAAGAATAACCGTTAGCCAACGCGTATTTAAAACCGGCTATGTAAGCTGTGCCTAGTCCCATCTTTTTCTTTCTCTTTATTAATTTTATCCTTTGTTCGGTCTTACTCAATTCTTCAACAAATGATGCTGTTCCATCAGGTGAATTATCATCAACGACCAATATATCTATTCCATTCTTATATCTATGAAGAATGTCAGGAACAATTCTCTTAATATTTTCAAGTTCATCAAAGGTTGGAATAATTATTATAGATTTTTCGTTCATATATTTGATAATAAAATGTTAAACATGATTATTCACTTTCTAAAATTATGATACTCGAGATTCTGCCAATTTATTTTCTTTAATTGTAATGACCTTTGCCTAAAACGACAACAAAAATAGTTCGAAATAAAATTTTAATATCCATCCGAATCGACATATTTTCTATGTAAAATAAATCATATCGCAGTTTAGCTTTAACATCCTCAATGCTTTCATCATATTTATGTTTAACCTGAGCCCAACCGGTAATACCCGGTCTAACTTTCAAACGACGTTTATAGTACGGAATTTGTTTGGTTAACATCTCAACAAAGTATAGGCGTTCGGGGCGTGGACCGACAATACTCATCTCTCCCTTAAGAACGTTAAGCATTTGAGGGATTTCATCTATTCTCACTTTGCGAATTATTTTACCGACTCCGGTTATTCGAGGATCGTCCTTTTGCGACCAAACCGGACCGGTTAGTTTTTCGGCGTCTTGCTTCATAGACCTAAACTTGATAATTTTAAAAATGGTTCCATCCAACCCACATCTTTCTTGCATGAAAAAAATTGCTCCCTTACTATCTAATTTAATTGCAATCGAAGTTAATATTGTAACCGGCAGCGTAATAATGAGGATTAAAAAAGATATAATCATATCGAAAATCCTCTTAAGTTTTTTTTCCCATTCCGGCATTAACTCGGGCATAATGTCAATTAGCGGTATACCATAAATTTGAGAGGTTTTTACTTGCCCGCTAAGAATAGAGTAAAGATCAGGGACGATTTTTATTCCTACATTTTTAGATTCACACCTTGAAATCAAATTTATAAGAGTATCATCATCACTTTTCTCCAATGCCAGTATAATTTCTTTAACATCATATTCATCGATTAATTTGGCAATATCATCTATAGAGCCTAAGCTATTGACTCCATCGTAAGATTTGTTTTTTTCGCTAAAACCGATAGAAATAAAACCGGCGAAATCCAATCCTAATGCCGGATGTTCAATTAATTGATTATAAACATCCACAACCTTTTTGCTCATCCCAACAATGAAAGTTTTTTTTCTACCAATCCCCTTAATTAAGAGATTCCTTTGAAAACTTCTAATAAATATCCTGCCGGAGCCAACTAATGTTAAGAACAAACCCCAATAAATGAAAATTAGAATTCTCGAAGTAGAGGAGACACCGTGAATATAATCATCAATAAAAATAATGAAAAAAAGTACGAAAATTCCAAAAAAAGAAGCTTTAAAAAGAGTCGAAATTTCATCAAATCTTGAAGCTGCAAACCAAGTACGATACATTCCCACAAAAGTAAATATTAAAAGCCAATATAAATAAATTACTAACATAGGAGCAAGGAATTCGGGCATAATTAACAAATTAAACCAACCGCTTTGAACGCGCAGGGCATAATAAACTGCCCAAGCAATGTTAATTGTAATGAAATCTATACTAAATATTAAAATTTTTTCAAACTTTTTGTTCACAACTTACCAAATAACTTATTACTTCATTTATAAGCTTAAAATTTAAATTTAGAGATGTTTTACTAAATTAATTATTTAATTTCGATAATTCCGATTCAAGATAGTTTGCAAAATCATCAACAATTTTTTCCCAGCTTAATAGATTACAAATTACGTTTTTTCCTTCTTCCATCAACTCATTTCTTATTGAAGGATTATTTAATATTTTAATAACAATGCCGGCAAATTCATTTTTATCATCGGCTACAGAAATATATTTATACAGCTCTTCCGGTAATCCTTCTATGGCTAACGAAGTAGCAACCACCGGCACTCCAAGTGAAATTGATTCGATTACTTTATTTAAAGTACCTGCACCAAATCGCATAGGAGCAACATTCAATGCACTTTTTAAATACTCTGCTTTGATGTCCGGTACGAAACCGGTAACCTTAATATTTTTAGACTGAAGCTTTCGGATGCATACGGGTGGTTTTTGCCCGACAATAAAAAATTCTGCTTCAGGGATCGACTTTAAAATCAATGGGGAAATTTCTTGAGCAAAATAAATTGCCGCATCGTAATTTGCATAATAAGGCATATTGCCGGTAAAAATAATTCTGCCCTTACTATAGTCCTGTTTTACAGGATTAAAATATTTTGTATCAATTCTGTTCTGTAATATTTGAATTTTTACATCAATACCTCTTTTTTCTAAAAAGTCTTTATCTACTTTAGAACAAATGAAAAGGGTATGAAATCTCTCCGCAATACTTTCATAAGCCGTTACTCTCTTTTGTTCAATTTTTATGAATAATTTTTTAAACGGATTGTTTTCAATTTCAGCAAACCTTTTTAAATATAAAGACACGGCATCCGTATAATCTATTATTTTCAATGTTCTTTCATCCGAGATTGTACTTAGATATTGAGCACTTCTTATTAAATGATAATATACAACATCAATTCTATTATTTCGTAAAATCTCATTTATTTTTAATTTCATTTTCGACGAGCTATACCAAGCCACCTGAAAAGGAGTATTTGAAACAATTGCAATCAAAACTTTTATTAAAGACTCAAAGATTGACAATTTTACTATATCAATTTGTATGCCATATTTATTAAAATGTTCAAGATCTTTTAATTGTTTTTTGCTTCTTAAAAATGTGAGGATTCTTACTGAATGATGTACCGACAAATGCTTTGCAATATTGTAAATTTTCAATTTATCCCCTCTAAAAGGCGGATAAGGAACTCGCGGTGTTATAATTAATATATTCAAATTAGATATTCACGTTTGCCGTTAATTTTGGAATTATAATAAAGAGATATAATTTGTTTTGTAAATTTTCAGAAAATCTTATAAAAATTCCGACAAAGACCCTTGTAATAATCAAGTTTAATTTTAATTTTTATTTAACAAATATAAATAAAATAGGAATAGGATAATAAGTTATTTATTTTTGAATGTATTTAAAAAGGTCGTTTTCAAGTTTTTAAAATAAGAAATTTGAATTTAAAAAAGCAGCATGAGAATTTTTTGAAGTTCTTTTATAATAAATACTTACTATATTCGTTTGAAATATCGATCACTACTTTCGAGATTACTTAATCTATATGAATATTTGAACACTTTAGATTTAACCCATTTTAATAAATATATTACTCTGAAAATTTTGTAACATAAATCATAAATTAGATGTTAATACACACAGATTGTTCATACTTTAAGGGTGATATTCCTTGTTTGCCTCATAAAAAATCCGGTTATCATTGTGATAACTGCCCTGAGTATAAAAAAATATCCGACAAAATTTTAATCATTAAACTCGGCGCCATAGGCGATGTTATCAGAACAACTCCTCTATTGCGAAGAATAAGAGCTGAATATCCTAATGCTCACATTTCATGGCTAACATATTCGCCGGACATATTGAGCGGCAACTGGGTAAATAAAATTTTATCTGTTAATTTGGAAAATGTAGAATTAATTAAAAACATTGAATTTGACCGGCTCATTAATTTGGATAAAGACCCTTTAGCCATCACCTTGACTGATAAGATTAAAGCCACAAAAAAATCAGGTTTTACAATCGACAATTACGGGCATGCAAAACCTATCGGCACAAAAGCAGAAGAGCGCAAATGGTTAACAGGTTTATTTGATGATTTAAATAGACAAAATACTAAACATTATATTGAAGAAATCTTTGATATTTGCGGATACGAATTTAATAATGAGGAATACATCCTTGAGGTAAAGCAATCAGGACAAAGCTGGGATATAGATAAAAGTAAGAAAATTATCGGATTAAATACCGGATGCGGGGATAGATGGGTTTCACGTCTTTGGCCCGTTAAATATTGGATAAAATTAGCTAAAGATTTGTTGTCAAGCGGTTATGAAGTTATCTTACTCGGCGGACAACAAGAAGACGAGCGCAACAAATTAATTCAAAAAGAAAGCGAAGCAAAATATTTCGGTTACTTCCCTTTAAAAATATTTATGGATATACTTAACCAATGCGATACGATTGTTACCGCAGTTACCATGGCTATGCACCTGGCAGTTGGATTAAGAAAAAACCTTATCCTTTTTAACAATATATTTAACAAACACGAATTTTACCTTTACGGTAGAGGAGAAATATTAGAACCGGATTTTGATTGTGATTGTTATTATACCCCGGAATGTCCTAATGATTGTATGCAATATTTGTATCCGGAGATAGTGATTGCGAGTATTAGAAAATATTAAGAATATTTTTTTGCGAGTCCCTTCTTAAATCCTAGAACAATTTTAATCCCTATTGCCGTTCCTTTCAAAAGTGCTTTTAAAGAATTTAGGACTCTCTTTTCCTGATTATTTTTAAAATATACGATTAATAAAATTGTCGCTTTAGCAAATGAATTTATAAGAGAAAACAAAATCGCATATACTTTAATAAAAAATTATATCTTGAGAAATATAACAACCTATTACGTGTAAAATAGAAATAATATAAAGGAGTATAATCGCTCCAACTCTTACCTGCTCCGGTTAAATGGTAAACTTCACTTCTCGGTGTAAAATAAATTTTAATCCGTAACCTTTCCTAGTAATACGTAATAGTATCGAAAAGATAGCCGAAATCATCTGGATATTCGGTTTTTTGTTGTAAACTATTGTTACGTATTTACGTAATTATATGAGGTTTGTTATGACTAAACATCCACAATGGGCTACTAAGCAGAAAAGAAAAAGAACTGAACTTAGACTGATTAACGGACGATATTACCTATATACTATTATCCTATAAAAGAATGTTTTTTTAACAAAGTTTAGGCAGTTTTCAGATATAGTTTTTTAAATGAGAGTATTTCAGAAATAACATTCATACCTTTTTAGTAACGTAATATTTGAATGAATTAGCAATTTTATAAACTAGTTTATGAGCCCTGAGTTTTGCGATTATTCTGCTGACTTTCGGTGTAATTTTATTGGAAAATTTTAATTCTTCATTTGTAAAATAGTTTATCTTTATTAAACTTTCTTTTAAGTGTTTGTTTGCAAAAGTATTTATTAAAAAAGCTCCATCTGAAATTGCATTAAAAACACTGCAGTCTGTATTTTTTAATAAATTGAATTTTCCAAACTTACGTTTGTGTTTACTATTTTTTGTTAATTTTACTTCTACAGGGTTACTTAATATCAGAACTCCTGACCCTATGAAAGAAAAACAAT
>CAJXGP010000140.1 GCA_913053915.1 uncultured Ignavibacteriales bacterium
ACATATCAATATATTTTTGGTTGTCGGCTACGCCGCGCTGGGATTGTTACGGTCGTACAAAATCGAGTTGTTTTTTAAGTAATAATTATTTCGGAGTTGAGTTATTATTCACTCTCATCATAATTCAAAACCGGGCGTAACCATTTTTCTATTTCTTCCAGACTCATACCTTTCCGTTTTTGATAACTCGACACTTGGTCTTTTCCGATTTTACCGACATAAAAATATTTTGCATCAGGATGCGCAAAAAATAATCCGCTGACGGAAGCCGCAGGATACATTGCCAAATTTTCGGTTAATTTTATCGATGTGACGGTTTCAACATTTAATAATTCAAATATTGTTAATTTTTCGGTATGATCCGGTTGAGCAGGGTAACCGGGCGCCGGCCGTATCCCTCTGTATTTTTCTTTGATTAAATCTTCATTTTTGAAATTTTCTCCGGGTGAATAACCCCAATATTTTTTTCTTACCTGCTTGTGAAGGTATTCGGCAAAAGCTTCTACTAAACGATCTGCAAGGGCTTTAATCATTATACTGTTATAATCGTCATGATCATTTTCAAACTGTTTTATGAGCTTTTCAATTCCGATACCTGTAGTAACTGCGAAAGCACCTACATAATCTTTTAAACCGCTTTCTTTTGGAGCAATAAAATCAGATAAAGCAAGATTAGGATTTCCGGCTGATTTTCTAGCTTGTGAACGGAGTGCATGTAAAACCGCTTTTATAGAATTTCTATTTTCATCTGTATAAATCTCAATATCGTCACCGGTTGAATTTGCCGGAAACAGTCCGATCACTCCATTTGCAGTCAAAAGTTTTCCGCTTATTATTTTATCTAAAAGTTTGTTAGCGTCGTCGAAAAGTTTTTTAGCTTCGGAACCGGATTTTTCATTTTTAAAAATAGCCGGATATTTCCCTTTCATTTCCCAAGTTGAAAAGAAGGGAGTCCAATCAATATATTCCCTCAATGTTTCAAATGAAAAATTTTTAAATAACTTAATCCCCAAGTTATTCGGTGTTTTAATTTCAATATTTTCCCAATCGGTTTTAAATTTATTTCTACGTGCCTCTTCTATTGAAATATATTTATTTATTTCTTTTTTCTTCAAGTATAATGTTTGAATTTCCCGGTATTCATTTTTTATTTCTTCTATGAATTTAACCTTTGCAATTTTATCATCGCTTAATAAGTTACTTACTACAGGAACGCTTCGTGAGGCATCGAGCACATGGACGGTTGTTCCCGAATAGTTAGGCGCAATTTTTACTGCAGTATGAATACGCGATGTAGTTGCTCCGCCGATTAAAAGAGGAATTTTAATTCCCCGGCGTTCCATTTCCTTTGCCACATGAACCATTTCATCTAGTGAAGGTGTTATTAAGCCGCTTATACCAATAGCATCTGCTTTTTCTTCGATGGCAGTTTGAAGAATTTTATCGGTTGGTACCATTACTCCCAAATCGATTACATTGTAATTATTACAACCCAGCACAACGCCTACGATGTTTTTTCCTATATCATGCACATCTCCTTTAACCGTAGCCATTAAAATCTTAACTGCTTCACGTGTATCTTTCGAAGCCTTTTTTTCTTCTTCTATAAAAGGTATCAAATATGCAACCGCTTTTTTCATTACCCTTGCACTTTTAACGACTTGCGGAAGGAACATTTTGCCGGATCCAAACAAATCTCCAACCACATTCATTCCATCCATTAATGGACCTTCAATAACTTCGAGTGAATTTTTATATTTCTTATGCGCTTCTTCGGTATCTTCTTCAATATAATCTACAATTCCCTTTATCAGAGCATGTTTCATTCTCTCTTCAACCGGGGAATTACGCCATTCATCTTTTTTGACTTCCGTTTTGCCTTTTTGTTTAACCGTTTCTGCAAAATCCACCAGTCTTTCCGTTGTATCTTTCCTTCTATTGAATATTGCATCTTCCACAAGCGCTAAAAGGTCTTTGGGTATTTCTTCATACACTTCAAGTTGCCCGGCATTAACAATACCCATATCTAAGCCTGCTTTGACGGCATGATATAAAAACGCCGAATGCATAGCTTCGCGCACAACGTTATTGCCGCGAAAAGAAAAAGAGAGATTACTGATGCCCCCGCTAACTTTTGCCAAAGGCAGATTTTGTTTTATCCATTTCGTCGTTTCGATAAAATCAACCGCATAATTATTATGTGCTTCAATTCCCGTTGCAATAGTTAAAATATTAGGATCAAAAATAATGTTCTGTGGAGGGAAGCTTAACTCTTCGGTTAAAATTTTATATGCTCTTTTGCATATATCAATCTTCCTTTGGAAACTATCTCCCTGTCCCTTTTCATCGAATGCCATCACTATTACGGCAGCTCCAAATTGGAAGACCTTTCGCGCGCGTTCTTTAAAAACCTCTTCGCCTTCTTTTAAACTTATTGAATTAACAATACCTTTCCCTTGCATGCATTTCAACCCGGCTTCAATTACAGACCATTTTGAAGAATCTATCATAATGGGGAGTTTTGCGATATCCGGTTCGGCAGCTACCAAATTAAGGAACTTTACCATTGCCTCTTCCGAGTCCAGCATACCTTCATCCATATTAACATCTATTATTTGAGCTCCTCCCTCAACCTGGTTCCGGGCAACGGTTAAGGCTCCCTCGTAATTACCGGATAAAATTAATTTTTCAAATTTCTTTGATCCTGTTATATTCGTTCTTTCACCGATGTTTACAAAATTTGTTTCCGGACGAATAATCAACGGTTCCAAGCCGCTCAATCTCAAATACGGCTCAACCTGAGGAATTTCTCTCGGACTATATTTTTCGGCAATCTCGCTAATAGCCTTTATATGCTCAGGGGTTGTTCCGCAACATCCTCCAACAATATTGAAAAAGCCGCTGCTCGCATAATCGTCTAAAACAGACGCCATCATTTCAGCGGTTTCTTCATATTCGCCCATTGCATTAGGAAGTCCGGCATTCGGATAAACGCTCACAAAACAGGTGGCTACTTTGGAAAGCTCTTCAATATAAGGACGCATCTGTTCGGCTCCTAAAGAACAATTTAAACCTACGCTTAATAAATTTTTAGTATGTGAGACCGATATCCAAAAAGCTTCGGTTGTTTGACCGGACAGCGTTCTACCGCTTTGATCGACTATAGTTCCTGAAATCATTATTGGAATATCACGTTGAATTTTAACGCAATATTCTTCGATAGCATATATGGCGGCTTTACAGTTTAAGGTATCAAAAACCGTTTCGATTAAAAGGATATCTACTCCACCGTCAATAAGTCCTCTTATTTGTTCCGTATAGGCTTCAACAAGCTGATCGAATGTAATTGCTCTGTAACCCGGATCATTTACATCCGATGATAAAGTCGCCGTTTTGTTGGTTGGTCCTAAAGTTCCGGCAACAAATCTCGGTTTAGCCGGATCTTTCAGTGTATATTCTCCGGCTGCTTCTTTTGCCAATCTTGCAGCAGCTAGATTGATATCGTATGTCAGAGATTCGGTTTTGTAATCTGCCTGTGCAATAGCCGTACCGTTAAAAGTATTTGTTTCGATCAAATCGGCTCCTGCTCCGAGGTAAACTTTGTAGATTTCTTTGATAATACGAGGTTGGGTTATACTTAACAGATCGTTATTCCCTTTAAGATCATGCGGATGATTCTTAAAGTTATCCCCTCTAAACTCCTGTTCACTTAAATTGTAGCGTTGAATCATTGTACCCATTGCACCGTCAAGCACTAAAATTCTTTCTTTTAAAAGCTGAGTTAAATATCCTAATGTTGATTCCATAAATATTTTCTTCTTCTCAAATTATGATAAACATAGTTATCGTTAAACAAGTATTGTCCGCACAAGTAAAAAACATCTTTAATAATAAAAAGGTCAATGATTAATAACTCGGCAGATATAGCTTAAGATTTATACACGTATCAAAACTTTGTAAATTAATAATTTACGAAGTTCATTTATCCTTTTTAAACCCCATCGGGTTAATAATAACAAATTCAGTAATACAATTTTAAATATATTTTATATTTTGTATAGATTCGCAAATATAATTAAATTAACATCTATTAAAAAGATATTCAATTTTCATTAAAGGATTTATATGATTGTTGTAACAGGAGGCGCTGGTTTTATAGGAAGTGCTGTCGTTTGGAGATTAAATAAGCTTAGCGAAGATAAAATTATTATAGTTGACGAACTTGGTAATGAAGATAAATGGAAAAATTTGGTAGCGCTGAATTTCAGCGATTTTATTAATAAAAATGAGTTTATTAATAAAATTAAAGAAGGTGTTGAATTTGATATTGATTCTATTATTCACATGGGGGCTAATTCATCAACGACCGAAGGAGATGCCGATTATTTATTATCCAACAATTATGAGTATACTAAAACATTAGCTGAATATTGTATCGTAAATGATAAAAGATTCATTTATGCATCCTCTGCCGCAACTTACGGCAACGGTACGCTCGGTTTCGATGATGACATAAATTTATGCGGCAAGCTGCGCCCCTTAAATATGTACGGCTACTCTAAAAATTTATTTGATCTTTGGGCAATAAAGCGAGGTATCCTAAATAAGATAGCAGGAATGAAATATTTTAATGTATATGGTCCTAACGAATATCATAAAGGTGATATGAGAAGTGTTGTCCATAAAGCATTTGAACAAATAACAACATCGGGAAAAGTAAAACTATTTAAATCAAGAAATCCGGAATATAAAGACGGAGAGCAAAAACGTGATTTCATATATGTAAAAGATGTTGTTGATATAACTTTATTCTTTCTTGAGAATAAAGATAAAAACGGCCTTTTTAATGTCGGTTCGGGTGTTGCAAGAACATGGAACGATCTGGTAACGGCAATATTCAATGCAATGAATAAACCGGTTAATATTGAGTATATTGAACTTCCTGAACATTTAGCGGAAAAGTATCAATATTTTACAGAAGCTAAATTAGACCGGATAAAGAAAGCCGGCTATACTAATCCAATAAATTCATTGGAAGACGGTATAACCGACTATGTCAAAAATTATTTATTAAGAAAAAAGTTCTTCGGATATTAGAACGATACTTCGATTAAGACGGTAACAGTTAAACTAAGAGAGATTAGTCTTCATCATCGTCATTATTTTCCTCCTCCTCATCATCATCGAAATCAAAATCCTCTTCATAAAAATCATCATCGTCGTCATCGTCAAAGTCATCATCTAAGTCATCGTCATCATCTAAGTCATCGTCATTATCTTCATCGTCATCGTCGTCGTCATCGTCATCATCGTCGTCATCGTCATCATCTAAGTCATTATCTTCATCATCAAAGTCATCGTCATTATCTTCATCGTCATCATTTTTGCTTTTGGAGTTCATTTTAATTTCGAAATATTCATTCATTTCATTACTTTCACCTACATAAAAGTTGAGCTTATTTGAAGCATCGATAAGTTCTTCTTCATTAGTTAAAGTATTTTTATCCGTTTTGTTTTCTATTCCGATCATAGCCATTCGTCTGCTGCTTTTTAATTATTTTTTCTTTTCAATAATTTATATTGCTAATTAGAAAATTTATAGTTAGATAAAAATGTAGTGTGACATATATTACTTTAAGCTTTGCGAAACAATTTGTCTCTCTCAAAAATTTTTTTTTTGAAATTTGATTGTTGTTATAGATATCTTCCGAAGACTTGATAACGGACTTTTTACATATTCCACTTAATCTATAATCTTTTTACTGTTGTAAATATATAGTTAAATTATACAATCCACTATGGATTTTTTGAGGATAAAAATTCGATAAATTATCTGTTCAATTTGCTCAATGTTTTTTTTATTAATTCTTCTAAAGTTATAGAAGGATTTTCGGAAATACAATCCATTACCGATTTTTCGGCAATCTTTAAATTGTAACCGAGGGTTGTCAGAGCTGTTACCGCCTCTCTTCTCAGGCTATAGTTAACGGTTGTCGATTCCATATCCGTTACATGATCAACTTTTGTTTTCAGTTCCAATAAAAGCCTTTCCGCTGTTTTTTTACCTATACCCGGGACAGCAATTATTCTTGAAATGTTACCCGAATGAATAGCATCCTTCAACTCAGCTACTTGGATACCGGATAAAATACTTTGT
>CAJXGP010000141.1 GCA_913053915.1 uncultured Ignavibacteriales bacterium
CCGCAAGACTTCTAATTTCTTCTGTCCTATGTTCAATCAGAAGAATTGACAACTTAATTTCGTTTTTCAATTTACTAATTATATCAATAACAATATCGACATTTTTATCATCAAGTCCGGCAGTGGGTTCATCAAGTATTAAGAATTCGGGTTCTTTCGATAAAACCATAGCAAGAGCAAGCACATGTTTTTGACCAAGACTTAAGTACGTAGCTTTTTCATTCCAATTGCCAATTAAAGAATTGAATTATTAAAATCCGTTCCGTTACCTGCAAGATTAATATTTTCTTCAACGGTAGGCTGGGGAAAGACTCTCCCGCCTTGTAAAAAATAGCCGATGCTGTTATTTATAATATTATGTGTATTTACATTGATTTTTTTTGTGCTGTCAAATAAGATTTTTTCTTTAAATAAAATTTCATCTTCCATATATGGAACGTTATTTATAATAGCCTTTGCAAGTGTGGATTTACCGGCGCCGTTCCTACCTACAAGTAAAAGAACTTCGCCGTCATAAATTTTTAAATTAATATCTTTTAAAATAGGAACATCTTTTTTGTAACCGGCGAATAAATTCGAAATTTTTAACATTATCCTTGTCCAATTTTGTTAAACGCATTTTCCGGTTTTTCATTTGCTGCAATTCTTCCGTTTTTAAGATAAATCACTCTTTTCAACTCTTTTCTTGTTCTAATAGTCCTTCTAAGAAAATATTAGTATCTAAAAGGTACATCACATTCTCCATTCGACAGATTTCTTCTCCAATTCAACGGATGTATATTTCATTTTAAATTCTTTTAGTCCGCCGAACCAATCTAATTTAGGTTTTTTCTTTATAGTATAGTTTTCCTTACTACCCAAATAATCAATAAAATCTATTACCTGCTCTTTCATTTCAGGAGGAAGTTTTCTAATTTTTTCTATAATTGATTCCATTTTATTTACCTGCTTTTATTTTATAATATTATTAAATATAATAAATTCATAACGGAATTTTTATACTGCTCTTTGTTTTTCACCGAGTAATCCTTGAGGTCTAAATACTAGAAATAATATCATTAATAAAAACGTTATTGCATTTTGCCATTGTGCGGAAAATGCAAATACGGTAAGCGCTTGTAATAATCCTATAATAAAACCGCCGAGGACAGGTGCTTCAAACTTACCCACCCCGCTAATAATTAAAGCAACAAGAGCATTTAAAAGCATCGGCAATCCTACATAAGGATCCATTCCCACATCAAATGCAACTAAATTACTGCTCACGGCAACAAATAAACCGCTAAGTAAAAAAAGTAAAGTCCGCATTCCGTAAACGTTATAACCCATCACCATAAAAAGCTCCGTATCGTCTCTTAAGGCTCTTGCTTTTTGTCCGAATTTCGACTTACCGAGAAGAACAAAAAACACAACAAGTAGAATTACCGAAACGCTAAATTGCCACAGTTGGTTATAAGTAATTATTATATTACCGAAACTTATTGAATTGGATATGGAGGATACAATTATTTTTGTTTCATTTCCGTAGAACATTGCAATCACGTTAATCACAATTATCATAATACCGAGTGAACTGATAAGGATTACTTCCCCGGAACTTTTGTTTTTACTAAGCGGTTTATAAACCGAAAACTCAAACGAAACACTTAGAAACATCGTAAGTAAAACGGAAATAATAAAAGATAGAACGAAAGGGATACCCATTGTTACATAAAAAGTAAAGAGCATATAGGGAGCGAACATATAGACTGCGGCATAAGCGAGATGAAAAATACGGGTAGTATTATAAACCAAAGCAAAGCCTAATGCAGCCAATGCATATATACTACCGGTAATTAAGCCGTTTATTAGAAATTGAAGAAGCATATATTTATCAAATTTAAATAATATTTGCAAATATAGACATTTTTCAAAACAATGTTCATTATCTATCAAATTTACTTTAGAAAATACATTCCATAAAAATCCGGGTAAAACTGCATTAAATTTATTTTCGAAATAGGTTTCACAACGTGGCAAGCCGGAAGTTAGAAGATGGAAGTCGGAAGATAAAAGACAGAAGATGAGAGACAGATTTAGGACTTCGGACTTCAAGCTTCAGACTAAAAAAAGCTATGAAATTTAAATTTTAAAATCTAATTGTTGGATTGCGGATTTGCGGATTACGAATTCGCAGCTTTCATTAAATATATTAATATCACATTTCCCCATTTCTTCATACTTTCTACTTTTTGGGTATGTTTTACAAAATTATATTTTAATTAATTTTCTCCCGTTTTCTTTACCCCGTGTAATAAAAAAAAATTACACCGGGCAAGCAGAAAAACAAAGATTTAGTTGTTAATACAAACGTTTCATAACTGCATTTGTATCAATTAAATTTGCTTTGCCGTTGAAAATGATTAATTTCAAAAGCTGTTTCCAACAAGAAGAATTAATACCTTTTTCTTTCTTTCATCCGTTTTTAATATTTTAACATTATCAATAAAATAATAACAAACGATTGGAATCAAAATAAAAATGAACATATCTAAAATTGAACATATTGGAATTGCAGTAAAAAATATGGAAAAGTCGATAAAACTTTTTGAGACACTACTCGGGTCAAAATGTTACGCTATTGAAGACGTTCCCGGTCAAAAAGTAAGAACGGCATTTTTTAAAGTCGGGCAAACAAAAATCGAATTGCTCGAATCCACATCATCAAACAGTTCAATTGCAAAATTCATTGAAAAAAAAGGCGAAGGGGTTCATCATATCGCTTTTAAGGTTGATAATATTAAAGAAGCCTTGAATAAAGCCGAAGCCGAAAAGCTAAAACCGGTAGATGAAGAGCCTCGCAAAGGTGCCGAAGGAATGAACATTGCGTTTCTTCATCCTAAGTATACCAACGGAGTTTTAATTGAATTGTGTGAAGATAACTTAAATAAACAGAATTGATGTATTAAATAAATCTATTAAAAACAAAAAAATAATGAGCGATAAATTATACAAAGTTTCACTATCGAAATTATTAAAGTGGATTCTTACCGAAGAAAAGGAAGGGAAAATTTTTGGGATTTATAAAGAATTATTTTTCACTCCGTCAAAAGCAGATCTTTTCAAATTACAAAGATATGAACAGTTACTTGAAACACCTATCGGAGTTGCCGCCGGTCCGCATACACAATTAGCGCAAAACATTGTTGCGGCTTGGTTAACCGGCTCGCGCTATATCGAGTTAAAAACCGTACAAACATTGGATGAAATTGAGGTTGCAAAACCTTGTATTGAGATGGAAGACGAAGGATATAATTGTGAATGGTCGCAAGAACTTAAAATAAAAGATTCATTTGATGAATATTTGAACGCTTGGATTTTAATTCACGTTCTTAAAGATAAATTCGGCTGGAACAGTCTCGAATTCGGAACTATTTTCAATATGAGTATCGGCTATGATTTGAAGGGAATAATGAATTCAAATATTCAATGGTTCTTGGACAAAATGAACGATTGCAGCGAAGAATTAGATGAGAAAATAGATTCACTTACCGGAATTTATCCGCATATAAAAAATCTAAAAATTCCGGCTAGAATTTCTAATTGTGTAACTCTTTCAACAATGCACGGATGTCCCCCGGATGAAATTGAAAGTATTGCAAAATATTTAATTGAAAAAAGGGAACTGCACACAACTGTAAAACTAAACCCTACTTTATTAGGTGCCGGAGAGCTGCGTTATATTCTTAATGAAAAACTTGGATATGAAACTATTGTTCCTGATGAAGCTTTTGAGCATGATCTGAAATATGAAGACGGATTAAAAATAATAAAAATACTTATTCAAACCGCAGAAAAAAACAGTGTTCAGTTCGGATTGAAATTAACAAACACTTTAGAATCTTTGAACCGGACAAAAGAACTTCCTGAAGATCAACAAATGGTTTATATGAGCGGACGGGCACTTCACCCTATAAGCATTAGCAGCTTAGCTGCAAAACTGCAAAATGAATTTAACGGTGAATTGGATATTTCATTTTCTGCCGGTGTAGATACTTTTAATGTATCGGACATTCTCGCTTGTAATATAAAGCCGGTTACGGTTTGTTCCGATTTACTGAAGCCCGGCGGCTATACTCGATTATCTCAATATCTTATGGAAATTAAAAAGAATATGCAAAACGTTTCTGCATCCTGTTTAGAAGAATTTGTTTTGAAGCATTCACCGGATTCAAAAAATGTTAAGCTCGCCGGTTTAAATTACTTAAACAAATATGCCGGAAAGATTATAAATAATGAGCGTTACAAAAAATCATTTTTCATTTATGAAAACATTAAAACAGATCGTGATCTTCCGGCATTTGACTGTATATATGCACCATGCATTAACACTTGTGCAATTTCGCAGGACATTCCGAATTACATGTATTATACCGCACAAGGTGAATTTCGCAAAGCCTTCGAAGTAATAATAAAAACAAATCCATTACCTCATATTACAGGAATGGTGTGCGACCACCTTTGTCAAAGCAAATGCACAAGAATTAATTACGATAACCCTTTGCTAATTAGAGAAATAAAACGTTTTGTTACCGAACGTGAAGAAGCTGAGTTTAAGTTAAGACCAAAATCATTAAACGGTTTAAAAGCTGCTGTTATCGGTGCAGGCCCTTCCGGCTTATCCGCCGCTTATTTTCTTGCATTAGAGGGTTTTGAAGTTGAAGTTTTTGAAAGTAATAATTTTGCAGGGGGAATGGTTTCGGGAGCAATTCCGGTTTTTAGAATTTCTGAAGAAGCAATCCGGTCGGATATAGAAAATATTGCTTCACTTGGAGTGAAGTTTAATTATAATGTTGAGATTACAGAAGATTATTTTGACCGGCTAAGGAAAGATTTTAATTTTATTTATATCGCAGTCGGTGCAAAAAAAGGCAAAAAATTAAATATCAGAGGAGAAAATTTAGATGGTGTTTATGACCAGCTTTCGTTTTTGTCGATGGTACGAACCGGTGTGAATTTTAGTCTGGGAAAAAGTGTTGCTATAATTGGCGGTGGGAATTCGGCAATAGATGCCGCCCGTACGGCTAAACGGATTATAGGCGCTGATGGAACAGTTACACTGATTTACCGGCGCACAAAAAAAGAAATGCCGGCTGATAAAGATGAAATTGCTGCTTTGGAAGAGGAAAAAATTTCTGTTTTGGAATTAACTGCACCGGAAAAAAGCAGTAAAGGGATCAATAATAAAAAGAAAATCACTCTTTCAAAAATGAAATTAGATAAATTGGATTCAAGCGGCAGACCTCGCCCAATTAAAATAGACGGTTCCGGATATGAGCTTGAATTTGATTCGATTATCACTGCTATTGGTCAGGATGTTATTTTGGACTTTTTGCCGGATAAAAAATTAGTTGTTGAGGACAAAACAAATGAAACACAAATTGAAAATATATTTGCCGGAGGGGATGCCTTACGCGGCGCCGATTCTCTTATAAATGCCGTTAAAGATGGAAAACAAGCGGCTGAAAATATAATAAAAAAGGCAAATAGTAATTTTACTCTATCTGTTGAAGATGATGTGCAAAAAATGTCGCTTATCGGTTTCCAAAAAAAACAAGCATTCCGTCAATATGGAAAAAGTATTCCCGTAATTCCGGTGGAAAAAAGAAACGGTTTCGAATTAGTTCATCATACGTTAGACGAAATCTCTGCAATAGAAGAGGCGGACAGATGTCTTTATTGTGATGATGTTTGTAACGTCTGTGTTTCCGTTTGTCCAAATCTAACTAATATTGCCGTTGAATTTGACCTTGAAGAAATAAAATTTCCAATCGTTGAAATTAAAAATGATGATTATAAAATTATAGCTCAAAAATCTTTTCGTATTTCTCAGAAACATCAAATAATAAATTTAGGCGATTTTTGTAACGAATGCGGTAACTGCACCACATTCTGCCCTACAAACGGCGCTCCTTATAAAATTAAACCTAAATTTTATTTAACAAAAGAAAGTTTTCAAAAGGAAGATAACTGCTACTTTTTAAAGGACAATTATATTTTGTACAAAAATAATGGTAATGTGATTTCCTTGAAATTTGAAAATGAAAAAGTAGTTTTTAAATCCAATGAACTTAAAGCTGAATTGA
>CAJXGP010000142.1 GCA_913053915.1 uncultured Ignavibacteriales bacterium
ATACCCATTTTTATTGAGTTCTACAGTACCACCCAATTGATCCGTTAAAGTAGTAACGAGTTGAAGTCCCAAAGATTCCGTATTTCTAAAATCTATCTCCTTAGGAAAGCCAATACCGTTATCTTTAACTATCAAGATAAACCTGTTACCGGCATCTTTTGATAAGCCGATGAATATTTCCCCTTTTTTACCATTGGGAAATGCATGTTTTAGCGAGTTGGAAATTAATTCGTTAATGATTAATCCACATAATATTGCAGTATCAACTCCTAAAAATATTCCTTCTATTTTGCTTTTGAGATGAATTTTAGAGGCATCGGTATTGTAAGAAGTAAAAAGATCATTTACCAATGTTCTTATATATTCTGCAAATTCTATTTTATTTAAATCTTTAGACCGATATAATTTTTCGTGTATTAGCGCCATAGTTTTAACCCGGGTTTGGCTTTCTCTAAAGATTTCCAGTGATTTGGGATCTTCAATATAAGTCGATTGTAAATTAAGCAAGCTGGATATCACCTGTAAATTATTTTTAACTCGATGATGGATTTCTCTTAAAAGCACCACTTTTTCTTGCAGAGAGGTTTTAATTAATTCTTCGGCTTTTTTCCGTTCAATAATTTCCTTCCGAAGTTCTTTATTTGCCTTAGAAAGATCAGAGGTTCTTACTTTTACGCGTTTTTCCAATTCTTCCTTTGCTTTTTCGAGTGCTTCTTGAGCTAATTTTCTTTGAGTACTTTCTCGTACAATTGCAATTCCTCCGGTAATTTCTTTATTTATATCTATTATCGGTGAGTAATAGATTTCAAAATACCCTTCCTTTTTAGTGCTGGGAATATGAAACCATCTATCCTTTGCAATTATATAATTTCCTTTCAACGTTTCATAAAAATATTTATCCTCTCCAATTTCTTTTAAAAAAGGTAATACATCAAAAGCAATTTTACCTAATGTTTGTGATTTTTTAATTCCCGTCATCTCTTCCATCCCCGGATTCCACAAGGTATATCTAAAATCTTTATCAAAAGCAACTATGCCGTCAATACTGCTATTGAGCAATCTTTCAGAAAATTCCATCTCTTGCCTGATTGCTTTTTCTATTTTTTTCCGCTCTGAAATTTCACTGTCAAGAATATAGAACACTGTAAGAAATATCACACAGCTAACCAATGTTCCGACAATAATGGTAACAAAAGTATTCTTCACATTTGTTACCAACATTTTATCCCATTTTTGGAGCTTTTTGTACTCGAGCGTTTGCATCATTCCTAGACTAGTACTTATTTCATCCATAAATTTTTTGCCCGCTCTTTTTTTCATTCTGCTTTCGACCGCCTGTAAATTTCCATTTTTCCTGAATTCTATCGTATTCTGTAAACTTTTAAATCTGAGAGTGATGGACGATTCGAGATTATCTAATTTTTCAAGTTGTACCTTATTATCCTTCAGCATTTGTTTTAATTCTTGAATTTTAAGATATATAATTTTTCGTCCTGCATTATAATTTTGAAGATAATTTTCATCACCGGTAATTAGATAACTTCGTTGTCCTTCTTCGGCGCCAACTAGTTGAGTTAAAACATCTTCAATAGCATTTAATATCTTGTATGTATGTGCTCTCCATTCTGCCGTTTCGAATACTTCATTTGCGTTTCGATAAGAAGATACTCCAATTCCGATAATAAGTATTAAAATAAAAATAAAACCGCCCTTAACGGTTTTTATTTCATTAAATATTTTCATAGTTGTTTTCTTTAACCGGGATTTAAATACAATAAATTTTTTCGCTTTTAATAAAATACAAGAATCTTTTTTAAATAACGATAGATTTAGTATAAAAAGCAAGTAATCTATTTGGACACTCAATATTTCTAATCTAATAATTATATTAGGCGCTATAGAAATTGGAAATGATCATCTTTCAAACAAGACAGCTCCGAATGAAATAAGGTATTATAGAATTTGCATGATTTTTTAGTCTTCTTTTTGTGATGGGTGGCAAAACGAATAAAAATGCTATAATTATTCATTGACATTACGAACCGGAAAATCTAAATTTCCAAAGACAAAAATCACAGTTATTATG
Source organism: uncultured Ignavibacteriales bacterium (assembly GCA_913053915.1). The sequence continues at coordinate 2,087 of CAJXGP010000142.1, forward strand.
ATTCTGTTAAAGAGTTCTCCCCTGCTCTTTTAACATTAAAGAATCATTACCCAGTGTTTCCCCAACACTGGGTTTTTTATTTGGATATCTTTATGAAAAAGTCTATTCTTAAAATTACTGATGGGTCATTCGGAACACATTCATTTAGTCAGTGAAAAATCTCTAATCCATTGTGAAATAAGAGATTCTTCAGTTACTTCGTTCTTTCTGAATGAGCTTATTGAGCTTTTTAAAGTAGATTTATAAAAATTTGTGAACTATACTCAAAGAGATGATTTCCAAGTTTTCGAATTGAAAATATTAACAAGGAGCAAAGCTTTTTCACAATAAAAATACCTTTTTAGAGAAGGCTTATTTATGATTCGCAATTTCATGTAATCTGTGTTACAGAATTTTATACTTTTAGTAATTAGTCTTGATTAATACATAATTATTGATAATCTTCGGATTACAAATTTGGATTTTATTTAATATTTTTAATGAAGTTGGATATTCCAAAATAAAATTGAAATTAAATTTAAAACCATTATTACTTATACTTATAGACTTTCGGTTATTTAATATTTCTTTAATCGTTATTCTTGATAAGAAAAAAGGATAGTGTAATTTTTCACATTCTCTTTAAACTGCAGAATAATTTCCAGAGAGAATTATGCGCTGGTTATTGATTCTATTTTTATTTATAGCGTGGCTCGTTTGTATAATTTTAGGCATTAACCTCGATGGATATGTACATCTTATTCTAGCTATAGCAGTAATCCTGTTGATAATTAATCTAATAAAAGAAAAACGTCTGGCATTAGAAAACCGGCTTAAAAAGAAATAAGAAAGTCCGATAAAAAATAGTGTTATAGTTTTAAATTCTTCATTAAATAAATTATTTTTTCAATTCTTTTACGGCTCTTTATAAAAAATACGGTTTGCTTGATTCCGACAAACTAATAATGTACCAATTATATTAAAGCGTATTTTATGTAAAATTTATTTTTTTTGAATATATGATTGTCGAAATCTTATTTACCATTACCCCATTTTAAAACTTCCAATTTTACTTTTGCAATTCCGCTTATTAACATTCCTATCTTTTTTGCCGCACCATACGAAAGATCAATTATCCTACGATTATAGACGGGTAATCTGTCATTAATTCTAACTATTACAGACTCATTGTTATTAAGATTAGTTACCCTTACAATTGTATTAAAGGGAAAATAATGATGAGCTGCCGTCATCTTATACATATCAAATATTTCACCGTTGGAAGTTATTTTTCCGTTATATTTATTCGCATAATAAGAAGCAATTCCTTGAACGGTTTTTAATGGTTTGTAATTGGAGTATTCTGAATAAGACTTAATGTTTTGAGTCGTGTTTATCTCTTTATTGCCGGATTTGAATTTTTTAGCATTATTATTTGATGTAAACCTAATTGCGCTGCTGCATGCGCTGAATAAAAGAGATATAAATAATAATAGTAAATATCTCATTTTAATTTTTCCCAACATTTTTTAAAGGAGACAAGCACATTTAATTATCGCTGTTTCTGCTCTTAACCTATTTTCAGCAAAGTTGTAAATATTGTTTTTATTAAACATTGCCAGCTCTCTTTTGCTCAATCCGCCTTCCGGACCAAAGATAAAAAACGTTCTGTCCGCATTACTTATGATAGAGCTGTTAAATCTCATTTCTGCGGTTTGTTCGAAACATATCTTTTTACCATTGAGGTTGATAATTTTTTCCAATGAACCGGATAATTCGATTTTCGGGATAAAACTCAACAAAGCCTGTTTCATTGCAGCAAGAGTAATTTTATTCCATCTCTCCAGCTTACTACCCTTGTTAATACTATAATCGGCATTAAATATAATGAAATTCGTAATACCGAGTTCAGTACATTTCTCAAGAGCAAATCTCATTCTATCAGGGCTTTTCAATTTAGGGATGCAAAATATTATATTTTTTAGTCTATTTTCAAAAGCAAGTATATCGGTAATTAGGACCATTAAATTTTCGTTGGAGATATTAGATACTTTCCCTTTGTAAATTTTGCCGTTCCCGTTGGTTAAATAGACTTCGTCTCCTAGACTATGCCGCATAACTTTTGTAATATGCTTATATTCATCGTTGTCAATTTTAGCATAATTACCGGAAAAATTTTTCTCATCAGAATAATATAATTCTATATTCGAAAAAAAATTTTGAGTCATAGATATAATATTGTAATTTGGTTATTTTTTAAAAAATCAAATAACAACTTTTAGTCCGAATTGAAAGAAAAAAGTATTTAGATTCGGATGTTCGTTTACCGTAAAAGATTTTGATGTATTTATATCCTTGTAAATTCTACGAATCCTAGGATTAAAAATCACATATTTAATTTCAGTTTCAAAAACGAAAACTGAAGAAAGCGGTATATCCAAACCGCCTTGTAAATTATAACCAAGTTTATATTGTACAACATCCATTTCACTTAATACATTATTATCGGCAACGAACCTTGTTAGAGCAGCTAAGTTTATGTCCGTTTTATAATAGCCAATTCCTATTCCGAGATAAGGTTGGATCTCACCTTTAACTTTTTTTATCTGAATATCTGCTTCTGCCCAAAATAAAGAATATGAACCCGATACCAATTTACTTCCGTTTGTCAGAGCACTAACACCGCCTAAATCACCACTCAATGAAAATACATTAAACATTTTATATTCAAAGGAAAAATTCACACCGTTTCCGATATGGACATTAGTGTTATTTATCACTATAGGTACTTCAAATCCAAGTGCTAAATGTTGGGAATATAACTTTATTTGGAAAAGTGAAAAAGAAATGAAGAGTAAAAAAATATTTTTTTTCATGTTACAACAGAATAGAATACAAAATAATTAAAATTATTCGTGAAAGTAACAATTTATAAAGTTAAATTGAAAATTTATATTCTAAGATTGTGCATTATTGTGCGAGAGGTCATCAAAAAATTATTTTTATCGATATGTCTGCCAAAATTTATAAATAAGTCAACTCTAAAAAGCTCAATAGAATCATTTTGAATGTGACGATATTATTTTATACATTTTATATCATTTTTATATCTATTGTTCCTTATGATTAGCTTCTACAACTGCAATTGCAGTCATATTGATAATATCTTCAACTGATGCGCCTCTTTGAAGAACATGAATAGGCTTTGACATTCCCATTAATATTGGTCCGATTACACTTGCTTCCCCTATCCTTGCCATAAGTTTATAAGCTATATTACCCGAATTAAGATCTGGGAAAATCAAAACATTAGCTTTACCTTTTAATGAACTGAAAGGAAAATCATTTTCAATTATTTTCGGAACAACGGCAGTATCGGCTTGCATTTCTCCATCCACCGTCAATTCGGGACGTATTGATTTAACTAATTCCACCGCCTTTTTAACTTTTAAGGATTGGGGATATTTTGCGCTCCCGAAATTGCTAAATGAAAGCATAGCAACTTTTGGAGTTATATCAAACTGCTGGACAGTATCCGCCGTAGAAATTGCTATTTCAGCCAGTTCTTCGGAAGTAGGATTGACATTCACAGTAGTATCTGCAAAGAAATAAACATCTCTTTTAGTAACTACTATATAAAGCCCTGATACAAGATTAAGACCTTTTTTAACACCAACACATTGTAGCGCCGGTTTAATTGTATTAGGGTAATGCGTTGTCAATCCGCTAATTAATGCTTCGGCATCGCCCATTTTGAGCATCATAGAACCGAAATAAATAGAATCTTTCATCAATTGCTTTGACTCTATTAAAGTAGCTCCTTTCCTTTGTCTGTTCTCATAAAATATCCTTGCATAATATTGATTTTTATTAGATAACATCGGATCTATTATCACAAATTCTGCAAGATTGTATTTTAATTTTTCGATTGTTTTCGTTATTATCTGTTGATTTCCTAAAAGAATTGGTTTGGCGATATTTTCAGTCATCACCAAATGAGCGGCGCGAACAATTTTTTCTTCTTCACCTTCAGGATAAACAACTCTCTGCGGATTTTT
>CAJXGP010000143.1 GCA_913053915.1 uncultured Ignavibacteriales bacterium
ATTCGCGAACAACTTGGTAATGGCAGCGGTAAAGAATCACCCGGTTTTAACGCGTTAAGTAAAACCCCTGCTTTGATTCGGTCATCGTTCGAAATGTTTTATCTCACACAGAAAAATTTAAGCATTGAAATGATTTATAGTACAAAATATAAACATTGTGATGCCTATATGGTTGCTGGAGGTGTTCCTGATCCACAAAAAGATCATGCGAGCAGAATCGCACTGTTAGCATTAGATATGAAGAAAGCTAATATAGAATATACAAAATCCGATAACTGTTTTACTTGGATAGGTGATATTGAAAAAGCACAAGTAATTTCAGATAATATTGACGTCAGTAAATTCCATTCGAAATTAGATGGTTGGGTTGAAGAATATGTTCCCATAATAAAACCTCTAAGCAAATTATGGACTATGAAATATCATTGGTCAATTAAACAAATTGAATATTCTACCGACATAATATTTAAGTCCGAAGAAAGATTAGATATTCTCTATAAACAATTACTCAATTATTGCAACAATACCGTCATACCGGAAAATGTTATGTCATTTTTAGGAAAAAAGTTATCCGGTAAACAAGCCGGCAGAATTCAAAGCAGTTGTAAAAGAACTTATAATGGATTCCGTATAAAACATCAATGCGGATTCTTAAGTATTAAAATCTATAATAAATCCGGTAATGTTCTTCGTATTGAACTTACTGTAAATGATGTTTCCCAATTAAAAGTTTTCAGAGATGTTCATCATAAAAATGGAACTGTAAGCAAACAACGGGCTCAAATGGAAAGATCTATTTACTCGCTTATTCATATTATTCGTTTCGGTAAAGCTGACACAAAAAGATACTTAGACTTTCTTTCTAAAATGGATGATAATAGTAAAGCTATTTCGCAGCTTTCCGAATTTACAAATAGAAAAACTGTAAATAACAAAAACTACAAAGGATTCAATCCGTTAAATGAAAAGGAAATTCAAATTTTTCAAGCGCTGATAAACGGCGCTTTGATAGCTAATGGTTTTACCAGTAAACATCTGAAGAGGTACTTATCCAAATATTTCAATGAACAGTGGAGTACTTCTAAAATTTCTCGTCTCTTAAAGAGATTGATAGTTTTTAAACTTGTTAAAAGAGTAAAACATTCTTACAAATATTTTCTTACTGAAACAGGTCGTATTATTTTTACTATGTTCTTAAAGTTAAGGAATCTTACTGTCATTCCTGCTTTGTCTATTTTGTTTGAAGAATTATTACCGGCTTACAATATTTCTTGACATAAAAAACAAAAATATTATTGAGGATACTATTCTCTTCCTGTAGAAGGCACGTGACGTCTAACGGTCCAATATATTTGTAAAATAAGTTTATTTTGGGTTGTGTCGATTCATAAACTAGTGATTAAAATCGTGATAAAAAAAGCAATCTTGACATTTTTGTATAGATTGGTTACGTTTCGTAAGTATTAAAAAAATATATGGTACTTAAGTAATGAGTCCGAAGGTAAAGGAAAATGCAAGGAGAGAAGATGAGCAATACAGAAGTAACGGCTATTGAAAAATTAGCCAATAAGGAGTATAAGTATGGCTTTGTAAGTGATATAGAAGCCGATAGTTTACCTCCGGGTTTAAATGAAGAAACCATCGGAAAACTATCTGCAATCAAAGGTGAACCGGAGTTTATGTTGGAATGGAGATTAAAAGCATATCGGCACTGGAAAACTATGAAAGAACCTCATTGGGCTAATGTTCATTATCGGGAAATAGATTATCAAAGTATTTCGTATTATTCGGCTCCAAAGAAAAAGCCGAAGCTAAACAGTCTTGATGAAGTAGACCCGGAATTAAGAAAAACTTTCGAGAAATTAGGCATTTCACTCGAAGAACAAAAAAGGTTAAGTGGTGTTGCAGTAGATGCTGTTTTTGATAGTGTCTCGGTTGCAACAACATTTAAAAATACCCTGGCGGAATTGGGGATTATATTTTGCCCAATATCTGAAGCAATTAAAAATTATCCCGGTCTAATAAAAAAATATCTTGGGAGCGTAGTTCCTTACACCGATAACTTTTTTGCAACTTTGAATTCTGCAGTATTCAGCGACGGTTCATTTGTTTATGTACCTAAAGGTGTACGCTGCCCTATGGAACTTTCGACTTATTTCAGAATAAATGCTTCAAACACCGGACAATTTGAACGAACCTTAATTATTGCCGATGAAGGAGCCTATGTTAGTTATCTCGAAGGTTGTACCGCCCCGAAGAGAGATGAAAATCAGCTTCATGCTGCGGTTGTTGAATTGGTAGTGTTGGATAATGCACAAATCAAATATTCTACTGTACAAAACTGGTATGCCGGTGATAAAAACGGTAAAGGAGGAATTTATAATTTTGTAACCAAACGGGGCGCTTGCAGAGGTATAAATTCCAAAATTTCATGGACCCAAGTTGAAACCGGCTCGGCAATAACCTGGAAGTATCCCAGTTGTATCCTGCAAGGTGAAAACTCAATAGGTGAATTTTACTCAGTTGCGGTAACTAATAATATGCAGCAAGCCGATACAGGTACAAAAATGATTCATCTCGGTAAAAATACCAAGAGTACTATTATCTCTAAAGGAATATCTGCCGGAAGAAGCAATAATAGCTATCGAGGATTGGTAAAAGTTTCAAAAAAAGCTGATAATGCGCGAAATTTTTCCCAATGCGATTCGCTTTTACTCGGAGATAAATGTGGCGCTCATACATTCCCTTATCTGGAAATAAATAATCCTACTGCACAGATAGAACATGAAGCTACAACTTCTAAAATTGGTGAGGATCAAATTTTTTATCTGAATCAACGGGGAATTTCAACGGAGAATGCCGTGAACTTAATTGTAAATGGATATTGTAAAGAAGTTTTCAAGGAATTACCGATGGAATTTGCTGTCGAAGCACAAAAATTGTTGAGTATCAGTCTTGAAGGCAATGTCGGATAATCCGATGGTTAAAGGTGAAAAAATTTATCTTATAAAAGATATTTCAAAATTTGAGAGGCAAAATTAATGCTGGAAATTAAAGATTTACATGTGAGAATAGAAGGTAAAGAAATCCTTAAAGGAATAAATCTAAAAGTTAACACCGGTGAGATTCATGCAATTATGGGACCTAACGGTTCAGGCAAAAGTACACTGGCTCAAGTACTCGCAGGACGGGAAGAATACGAAGTAACAAAAGGAGAAATAATTTTTAAAGGAAAAAATCTTTTGAAATTATCACCGGAGGACAGGGCGAGAGAAGGTATATTTCTTGCATTCCAGTATCCGGTAGAAATTGCAGGTGTAAGCAACACAAATTTACTGAAAACAGCTCTGAATGAAGCACGTAAATATCGAGGTGAAGAGGAGCTGGATGCTATTGAGTTTCTATCTCTTATAAAGGAGAAAATGAAATTGTTGGAGATGGATCAAACTCTATTAAACCGCTCTGTTAATGAAGGATTTTCCGGTGGTGAGAAAAAGAAGAATGAAATATTCCAAATGGCGGCACTTGAACCGACGTTGGCAATACTGGATGAAACCGATTCCGGCCTGGATATTGACGCCTTGCGTATAGTTGCAAATGGCGTGAATAAATTAATAAGCCCTGAAAGATCAACTATTGTTATTACTCATTATCAAAGATTATTGAACTACATTGTTCCCGATTTTGTCCATGTTCTGTATAAAGGGAAAATAGTAAAATCAGGAGGAAAAGATTTAGCACTCGAACTTGAAAATAAAGGTTACGATTGGTTGAAAGAAAAGAATTCAGAGCCGGTAAAAAGTTGATTAATTTAAATCTTTCATTGCGGTTAAATTTAGATTTCAACCGGCTATCCCCGGTATGTGAAACATGTTCTAATTTAATGGAGAAAATTACGAATGAATGAAGTTTTAGATATCAAGAATTGGTATTTAGAAAATTTTAAGGGCTTTGAGAATAGTCTGAATGGAGCAAGCTCCGGTTTTATTCATCAACTGAGGAAAAAAGCAATACGGAGCTTTGAAGATTTGAATTTTCCGACAACACACGATGAAGAGTGGAAATATACAAATATTGCACCTCTGCTTATGCATAATTTTATTCCATCCGGAAAAGCGACTAATCTTTCTAAAGGAGATATAACGAAATTTTTATTTGATGATTTAAATGGCAGTTTATTAGTTTTTGTCAACGGATATTATGTTAATGAGTTATCGGATTTAAGAAACTTGCCTAAAGGGGTTGTTGTACAAAATTTCGCATCCGCTTTAAAGGAAAATTATTCTATAGTACAAAAATATTACGGTAAATATGCTGATTACAAAAATCACATTTTTACCGCATTAAGTACGGCGTTTATAAAAGACGGAGCTTTCATTTATGTATCCGACGGTAAAATATTGAATGATCCTATTCATCTACTTTTTATAACCTCAACAAAAAATGATAAAATATTAGTTCAACCGCGTAACTTATTTGTTGCCGGTAAAAATTCACAATTTAAAATTCTAGAGCATTATGTTTCATTAGATGAAGATACATATTTTACTAATTCCGTAACTGAAATTTTTACTGATGAAAATGCGATAGTCGATCATATAAAACTTCAGGAAGAAAGTAAAAAAGCTTTTCATATAGCCCGGATGGAAGTTAATCAAGAAAAGAGCAGTAATTTTACTTCTCATTTGATTTCACTAGGAGGAGGAATTGCTCGAAACGACATTAATTCGCGCTTCAATGATGAAGGTGGTGAGTGCATGTTAAATGGACTTTTTCTAACTTCGGGTACACAATTATTTGATGTTCACTCTATGATTGACCATGCAAAACCACTCTGCAACAGCCACGAACACTATAAAGGTATTTTAGACGATAAGTCAAGGGGAGTGTTCAACGGCAAAGTAATGGTTAGGCGTGATGCTCAAAAGACGAATGCTTTCCAGGAAAATAATAATATTCTTTTATCAACTGAAGCTTTGATTAACACAAAACCGCAGTTGGAAATATTTGCGGATGATGTAAAATGCTCGCATGGAGCGACGATCGGGCAACTTGACGCAGATTCAATGTTCTATTTAAAATCACGCGGCATTCCTGAAGATATTGCCAGAGGGATTTTAATCCATGCTTTTGCAAGCGATGTAATAAAATATATCAAAATAGATCCAATCCGTAATTATCTAGAAAACATATTGGAGAATAAATTTAATAAAAATTAAAGGCAGGTACGTTGTGAATACTAAAGTTCAATCGGCAAATAAAATTTTAAACCGTTTTGATGTTGAAAAAATCCGTAAAGATTTTCCTATTTTAGGACAGACGGTTCATGGTAAAGCGCTTTGCTATTTTGATAACGCTGCAACCACTCAAAAACCGAAAGCAGTCATAGATACATTAAATAATTATTACCTTTCCATGAATTCAAATGTTCACAGAGGTATACACTATTTAAGTGAATTGGCTACCAAACAATATGATGCAGCTAGGGTTAAGATTCAAAATTTTATTAACGCCAAAAGCGAAAAGGAAGTGATTTTTACCAGAGGTACTACGGAATCGATTAATTTGGTTGCCGCTACTTTCGGAAGAAATAACATCTCCGAAGGAGATGAAATCATTAAAAACCTGGTGAACTACGTTATTGAAATTCCTGCAACCGAAGAAATTTTCTCTCCTCTGCTGGCTATCATTCCCTTACAGAAACTGGCTTATCATATGGCCATATTAAGAGGCTGTAATGTGGATCAGCCCCGAAACCTCGCTAAATCGGTTACGGTAGAATGAGGATGTGGGATGTAGGATTTTTGATGTTTGATGTGAGATGTTCCGTACCAGCTTTAGGCATTTTATGCCCTTTATAGCTTCGTAGCCAGCACTGCTGTTTTCTTAAATTGCTTCACCCGGCCGCTTTGGTCAAATATTTTGATGTAAAGGACGTAAATACCAACCGGAGCTTTCGTGCCATCATCTTTCAGTCCATCCCAGGAGAAAACCCCTTCGGTGCCCACATATTCATTGTTGATCAGCCTGCGTACCAACTGTCCGGAAGCATTGAAAATATTAATGGTCATGGTGTTA
>CAJXGP010000144.1 GCA_913053915.1 uncultured Ignavibacteriales bacterium
AGATGCTAGGTTATAAATGGAATTTGGTAAGTGATCTCCCCGGAGAATGGTTTGTAAGCGACATTAAAAATGATAATATAATAACCTCTTTATTTAAAACGGGAGAAGGATTTTCCATAAAACATCTTATTGAAGAACATTCATATAACAAAGTCATTTTCCGGAATGAATATTTCGAAGTATCTGCTGCAATTCTGAACCACGGAATCCCATCTATTGCTTATAGAGTTAATGAAAGTCCTTCTACCAATATCGATAAAAATAAATTAGATAAAATAGGCTTAATGCCTGGCCCTTGGCTGGAAAAGTTAAAAGACTCAACAACCTGTGAAAATGACACCGTAGAAGTGAACGGGAAAAAGTTGCTTGTGCAGGAATTAAGGGAATTACTATTAATCAAAACAAGAGGTGATTCAATTTCCTACCTTACCGATTTTGGTTATGATAAAAAATCCGTGGGAAATGCCGTTAAGCTTGTGCAAGATTGCGAAACATTGATATGTGAATCTCAATATGCGAAAGATGATATCGAACTTGCCGAAAAGAATTTTCATTTAACGAGTATACAATCAGCGAGCATTGCAAAAGAGGCACATGCCGGTAAATTAATTTTATTCCACATTTCGGAAAGATATTCCATTGAGAAAGATTATATCCGTATACTAAACGAAACGAAAAGCATCTTTCCGGAAACTTATTTCCCGGGAAATTGGTCAATATAACTTCAGAACCCCTGACTTACCGTTACGAGGAGCAGTGCAGTAAAGAATCATTGATTTTGTTTTAAAGGATGCCCTCCACAACTTTCAAACTAACAACCTCTTGCTTTTTGTACAACCTCTATCTGATAAGTATCTAAAAAATCATTTTAACAAAATCATCTTCCTTACTTTTACAAAATCATTCATTTGAAGCCTGTAAAAATACATTCCGCTAAATAAATCCTTGCCGTCGAAGGATACTTTGTAAGTTCCGGCTGGTTGAATTTCATCAACTAAAGTAGCTATTACTATACCTAAAGTGTTATATACTCTAAGCACCACATGATCCTTTTCAGGCAAAGAGTATTTTATTTCAGTTGTTGGATTAAATGGATTCGGATAGTTTTGAGCGAGCGCGTATTCCTTAATTACCGAGACTCCCCGGTAACTTATCTGTTTTATTTTTCTTTTTTGCAACGAGGTGTTTTCATCCGAGTAGCTTTCCGTTAAGAAATACTTACCTTTAAAATCATTCTCTACGATTAATTTCAATCTCACTTGTTTAGTTCCTATTCCAGACGTATTTACTTGGTAAGATTGATCAATGCGGCGGTAAGGCATAGCAGTATTATTAAAGGTTATATCATCAAAACCGCCGATTTTCTTTCCGCTTCTTGCAGATACCAATTCTAACTTATAAGAAATCGATTCATTGTCTTTCAATACTTTATTTGCTTTGAGTGAATCGGTTACACCGTAAATAACGGAGTAATCAAATTTTGAATCGTTCAATAGTGTGAACGGCTCACTTATTAAATATTTGTTTAGTTCCGTTAAATTATTTATTTCAACCGTATCGGCAGCTTTTACAAATTTTACCGCCTCATTATCAAGCTTTATCCTGAGAGAAAAGAAATATCCCACACCGTTTTTAACTACAACTCCACCTCTACCGATATCTAATTTTGATGATGCCGTCGTTTTCTGCAAATCTATACTGCCGAGGCTTGACGTAGTCCTGAAATAATACGGTGATGTTGTGTTATTAAAAACCAATGCATACATATCGTTCTTTGTTGCTCCGTTGCTAAGTTGTACCTGCTGCCCGGTTGTATTTAAGTTGTATATAGTCGACAAATGGCTGTCTGTAAACTTAGTAGAGTTATCATAAGCTTCCGTCCAAATAGGGAAATAACCCGCTTGGTTGTCGGTAATCCTTATATTAGGGGTGCGTACATCGTTACCGAAGTACCAAAAATGGTTATAGTTCGAAGACCTGAAAACCAATATGGCATTGGAACCGGGAAAATAATATCCTTGCCAGACAACCCTTGCCGAACCGTCTGCTAATGCAATAATTGAAGGTCTATGATTAAGGGGATAGCTGCCTATTGATATTGTTTGAGCTGCGCTAAAGTTACTTCCATCAAAGTATAAATATTTTATTGCATTGTTTTCTTCATAAGCAATTTGAAAATTGCCGCCGCTGTTTGCAGCCTTACTTGCCGCTATTGTAGTGTTTGTAGAATTAGCCGATGTGCCCGGTATGATTGCCGGATAAGTGGTTAAGTAAATTTTACTTGAGTTAAGTGCGGCTTCAACATAATACAAACCGTTGCCGGCTTTTGTTTCCCAAACAATTGTTGCTGTGTTATATAAGTTCATAGCGATAACAGGGTTTACATTGTTGGAGAAGCTTTCCGGTGAGGTAAATATATCTAATGAATCGACGAGTTTAAATATCGGGAAATCAAGCTTTTGCTCATCCGTTTCATATTCTTCGGCTTTAATTTTATAATTGTTACCGTAGTTTTCCTGGTAAACGATAACAACAACATAAATTTTATAAGCTACGCCGCGGTCATAACCTGTCCAATGTGTATAATCAATTGCCGGAAGTTTACCCACTCCGCTATCCAAGGGCCGACCGCCGTTCATTATCCGCCAGGTTGTGCCGTTGTCTGTGCTTATCTCGTACCATATATGCCCCATGCTTTCATAAACCGAATGCATTGTACCATCCGGTGTGCGTACTATTTTTCTCTGGCTGCCGTTGGAATATGCATTTGCCGCATCCGAGTGCATACTCCCTTTGTAATATGCCGTTCTTGTTGTAGGCGCTGTTACTTCTAAATTATTAATTGTTGTATTTGTTGTTCCGTCGTCCCAATATTGAAATTGCCAGTTTGTGCCGTAAACGCCGGTGATTGTCGGATCAACCACAATATTATACTTATCTAGATTATAGTTATAATCAAAAGCATTGAAAGATGTTCCCGAAATTTGATTGCTGTATTCAATATTTGGATCAGGCTTTGTCCAAATCACATCATAACTTCCCCCGCTGCCGCCTTCAAGATAGTTGTTTACGGTTAGGGGGTGAGTGGGTTTATAAGAAGATTTTACTTCGGTAACAAAACCTTCATTAAATGTAAAATATAGATTTGTATTTTGTGAGTAATTTCCGTTATTCCAATTTCTATATTTATATTTTCTATTGTTATAGTTATAAATTTCATCAACTATTTGAAATGTATGGTTTTTAAAGGGTTCAAAAAGAATATGATTTCCACTACTATTTATTTGAACAATATTTTCATCAACATTCATTGAACCGCCATAATGATCTTCTATATAATTGCCGACTAAAATTGATTTTTTTATTGGAATCACTGCTGCATATATAAATTCCGGGTTAGAATTACCCAAGGTATTACTACTTGTCCAAACACCAACTGAAATAGTGTCTTTAGAGCGAATTGTTATATAATCACCGATAAAATGATTGTTAACATCCAGGTTATTAACATCAAAGTTCCCTAAATCAGTCATAAAAAATTCATTACCTCCATCAACGGAAGTTAAAAGTTTAGTATAGACTATATTAGATGTTTTTGTGTCTAACTGATCATATAAAATATTTATAATCCCATCTTTCGATATTGAAATAGATGGGAAAAATTGCTCGGTACTATCACCGGAAAAATACACCACTTTCTCTGCACTCCAACTTACTCCTTCATCACTTGAAATAGAAAGCATTATTTTAGCACTCTTTCCTAACCCCTCACCAATATCCGCGTTTTCAGACCAAACCACATAAATTTTATTTATTTCACCGGTGCCGGAGTTATTTATAGAAATTGAAGGAAAGCTGTTTACCCTAAAGTATTTTCCATTAGGAGATCCAAGTACGGTTGTGGTTTCGTTATAAATGTTATTTTTATAACCGATTCTTTCGAATTGTGAAATTATTTTATGCAGATTAAATGTATTGCCTCCATCTGTTGATTTTGCAATCTTTATCGAAGATGTGTCATTTGACGTTGGATTTACAATATAAACAACGAAAACATTATTATTTCCATCGGTTATAGGAATAGCGCCGGAACACTCAGTATCACTTGCCTCACTCACTAAAACCGGTGTTGAAAATGCCGAAATATTTTCATCGTAATAACTCAGTTTAATAGCGGCTGTATTCTCGGAATAAGCTACATATAAACGATTATTCAGTTTGTTAACATAAATATATGGTTTATCGAGTTCTATATTCGCAGTTGTAGATTCTACAACTTTCATAGGTGTACTTAACCAACTTACACCTCCATCAGTACTTTTATTTACTAAAATTACAGATTTACTATTAACCGTTGCAAGATAAGCGCAATAAATATTGCCCAACGCATCAAAGTCCAGACTCGGATCAACGTATTTAGTATAATCACCATAAACCGGTAATTTTAATCCGGTCCAGCTTACTCCCTTGTCATTAGAATAGTATATCCCAATCTTTTCTTCTGTAAACGATGGCGGTGGAGAGGGGTTTAACATTCTATAGTTTGCTGCGATAACAATATTATTATCATCCAATGGATTTATTGCTACAGCAGGTTCGTTATTATTTACCAACCCATTATTCCAATCTATACCTGCTTTATATTCTTTTATTAGATTATTATTTTGTCCGTAAATATTGCTTAATAATACAAAGATAATTACTATAAACTTCTTCATTTTCATTCTCCTTTAATTTAATGTTCCTTTTAAAATGAGTCCTTTGAAACCAAAACTCTGTTGATCTCTATAGCCTACTATAAATACCGTTTTATCAAATACCATTATTCCCTTTAATACTCCCGAATCTCTCTCCAGTTCACTGTAATGATACCACTCTTTACCGTTAAAATGTGTAACATTGCCGAAATCTCCAGTTACAAATATGTTGTTGGAAGCATAGCCTCTTAGCCGTTCACAATAAAACCCAACATCAATTTGTTCCCAACTATTATTTCTTCTACGTGCTGCTCCTCCACCATTGGCTATATAAAGTTCATAGTTGTTCTGAAGCCAAACAGAATTTAGCGGTGGAATTAATTCATCTTCTGTCGGAGATGATGATGCTTTTTTTATTAGTATCCATTGCCCGTTTTCAAGGGAATATAGTTCTCCAGGTCTGTAACCTTCAACTGTACCGGCTACAGCATATATAGTATTTTCATTAATACCGTAAATATCTCTAAATGCCTCACTTGCATGTACATCCATCAAACTCGCTTTACTCCCATCCCAATGAACTATTCTGCCCCGCAGATTACCAAAATACAAATTATTGCTCGATGTTCCCCAGATAGACGTGTAGTCTGCGTTATCGAATAGAACTTGATCTAGTACTACGGCTTGACCATTAACCGATTTAGAATCCTTTTGTTCCCATTTATTTCCATCAAAATGATAAACTCCGCCTCCGGCGACCCAAATATCATTTTTGGAGAATCCGAATATAGACTGATTTCCTCCACGTTTTAAAACCGGACTCCATTCACTTCCATTCCAATGAATTATTCCATATACAGTATCATTAAGCACAATAGTTCCCACCGCGTATACGTTATTCTCATCAGTTCCCCAAACATCATCCAACTCGCTTTCGTAGCCGTCGTCGCCTATTGTTATTTCTTTCCAAGTGTAGTTGTTGCTTGTGATCCCGAGGGTTTGGACGGTAATAAAATTGCTGCTGTCCTTCACCGCTCCGCTGCTGTCAATTCGCACGGCGTAGTATGTGTATGCTGTATTTAGCTGTAAGCCTTTTCCGTTGTTGTCGTCTGTTATTGTCGTATCAAGCACTGCATCGCTATATTTACTTACAAGAGTATCAAGCCCGCTTTCTTTTTTGCGTATTAGTTTTATGTCTTTTCCGGTTTTGCCTGTTCCGCTTTTGGCGGAGTTGTTTGTTGTGGCTACATTCACCGTTATGCTGCGGTATGTTTTATCAACCGTGCTGATTTTTAGTGTGTCTCTTATTGCCGGCTTCGGCGGCGGTTTTATCACCGGCTCGGTTATGTTACACTTAACAAGTAAAAA
>CAJXGP010000145.1 GCA_913053915.1 uncultured Ignavibacteriales bacterium
TACTAAAAAGTTGTCTTTCAATTGTAAAAGTTTTTATTTTACAATGGACCAGAGATTCTTCACGGAGTTTACACTGACGAAGCGAAGGTGTTCAGGATGACGCATCAGTACTTTTTAGAGTAGACTCATAAATGAAACAAAATTATCATTTTCATTATTTACAAAAATAGTAAAATAATCATAACAAATGAGGACTATTTTCTCAATATTAAAAATCTTTTTTCACAAACAGATAAACGCTTAATGCAAGTGTGATTATTAAAAATGCAGAGGAAGTAAGTATCGGTTGAAAATCTATTATACCTTTTCCCACTGTTAAATTTGACACGGTTTCTCCCATCAATTCTGCTGTTTGAGGCACTATATAATAGAGCCCGATAATTATATCTTTTAGAAAACCGTTTTGTAGAAAAACGATAAACTTGTCTTTTATCAGCACAAGAAGGGGACTTAAAATGATAAATATAAAATAAGCTATCATCATACCGAATATTGAACTTTGAGTCATTACACCAAATAAGACAATTAAAGAATAGAGAACGGCAAAAGTAAATGTAACGATAACAATAATCCAAAGAAACGAGAAATCCCAAAATGAAAATTTAATTGATATCAGAAGCCAAACGCCGATAATTAAGAAAATAATATTTAAGAAAACTACTAATACGCCTCCGAAATATTTTCCCAGTAACAATTGTATTCTAGACACAGGTTTAGATAATAGTAAGTCGATGTTTCCCTTTTCGAGCATAATGGGAACAAAGCTGGAGCTGGCAAATATAGCTAACAGAATACAGAGCCCAGAGAGCGGCGAAACGATTATTAATTCCAGAGCATGGATTACTTGAGTGTATCCAATTGCCTGACCAGACTTGCCAAATGTTTGGATTATAACCGTGGTACTTTTTGAGGTTAAAATAAGCAACATCCCTAGAATTACCAATGAAGAAATAACAATAAAAAAGATGAAAACTTTTCTTGCTAATGCTTCCCGTAAAGTAAACCACATCATTATCAAAATATTTTTCATTATGCATTTCCCTTTTCAGATTCTTTGATTAAAGAGATAAACATATCTTCCAGTGATTGTTTTTGTTTAACCATCTCACGTATAATTATCCCATTCTTTCTTAATAAATCCAGTAACTTATTTAAGTCATCCATGTTGGAAACTTTAACTGAATAAATGTTATTGCCGGTGTTTGTAATAACAATCGTACTAATGAACTCTTTAGTAATTTCATCAAGAGAGCCGCCTTCAACTGTAATTTTATACTCTTCTCCTTTTTCCGTCAGCTCTTTAACTGCACCTTCGCGTAATAGTTTTCCTTTATTCAAAATTCCTACCCGGTCGGTAATCAGCTCTACTTCGGAAAGAAGATGACTATTAAGAAAAATTGTTTTTGACCGGGATTTCAAATCGAGCAAAATGTCCCTTATTTCTTTTCTTCCAATTGGGTCAACTCCGTCCGTCGGTTCATCCAAAAATATTAATTCAGGATCATTAATTAACGCTTGCGCCAAACCGAGTCGTTGCATCATTCCCTTAGAATAATTTTTGACTTTTGCTTTTTTCCATTTAGTCAATTTAACCATCTCTAATAGTTCATCAATTTTCTTTTTCAAACTTACTCCGGTAATTCCGCTCAGTTTACCAAAAAATTCCAGAACCTCACCTCCTTTTAAGTATGGAGGATACTTATGATTTTCCGGTAGATAACCGATTTTGCTTTTAACCAAATAATTCGAAAGTTCTTCGTTTAAAATTTTTGCACTTCCGCTTGTGGGATAAGTAATACTCAATAAAATTTTTATCAAAGTAGTTTTCCCGGCACCATTAGGCCCAAGTAATCCAAAGATAGTTCCCTCCTCTACGGATAAATTCAGCTCGCTTAAAGCATGCACGCTACTCTTCCGCCTTAAAGATGAATATATTTTTGTCAGGTTGTATGTTTCTATTATTTTCATAGCCTTCTTAAAAATTGAATAAATTGTATTTAAATATAAGAAAAATTGTCGCGGAATTTATTTTGGTGAATTATAACAATTTTTCTTAGACGAGCCTATTTTAGGAAGCGTGGCTAAATAATTTCAACTTAGATTTATATAATTTGGATAATTCGTTCAATTATTATAATTTTTTTATCTTTAACATCTAATAATTAATTTTAACTTTTTAAATGCATCCGGAAGAAGCTTTATTTAAATATTTCGGCTACAAAACCTTCAGGCAAAACCAGGAGGAAATAATTGGAGCTATTCTTAACGGAGAAAACGTTCTAGCCGTATTACCTACAGGAGCAGGTAAATCGATCTGTTATCAAATTCCATCTCTTATTTCCAAAAATTTCTCAATAATTATCTCTCCGCTTATTGCATTAATGAAAGATCAAGTAGATTCATTAAATAGTAAAAATGAGATCGCAGCTTTCATAAATAGTACGATGAGTTATGTAGAAGCAGAGCAAGCGTTTCAAAATATAGCTTATGGAAAAATCAAAATATTATATGTTTCACCCGAAAGATTAGAAAACATAAATTTTGCTGAAAAAATCAAAAAATTGCAACCTGCTTTCCTATTTGTCGATGAAGCACATTGCATAAGTGAATGGGGACATAATTTTCGACCTAGTTATAGAAAAATTAAAAATTTTATTGACTATGTAAAGATAGAAAGCATATCCGGATTTACAGCCACCGCAACTCCTGAGGTTGTTAAAGATATTTCTCATCAGCTCGGATTAAAAAATCCTAAATTGTTTGTAAGAGGTTTCGAAAGAGAGAATCTTCATTTGAATGTTATTATAACCAAACAAAAGAAGGAAAGATGTTTTGAGTTGCTTAATAAATTTTATACACCCGCTATTATATACACCGCGTCGAGGAAAAATGCAGAGGAAATCTCGGAATATTTAAACATTAAACAAATTAAATGCAGTTATTATCACGCAGGATTAGCACCGGAAGAAAGAAAGAAAATACAAGAAGATTTTATCGAAGGACGTATTCCGGTAATTGCCGCTACAAATGCTTTCGGAATGGGAATCGATAAAAAAAATATTCGATTGATTATTCATTACAATACCCCTGGAACAATTGAAAATTATTATCAGGAAATCGGAAGAGCCGGTAGGGATGGTGAAGATTCTTACATATTTTTGCTTCACGATGATTATGATATCACAATTCAAAATTATTTTTTATCGAATTCACATCCCGATAAAGAACTTATCCAGAAAATATACTCGGCAATTTGTGACTATGGAAGGGTTGCCGAAGGTAACGTCTCCGACAAAGCAATTCCCATTAATTTCAAATATATTTCCATTTATATTAAAAAGAAACTTAATCGTGGATTAATTTATGCTGCTATCAAAATTTTAGAAAGCGGAAATTATCTAAAAATAATTTCGGAGTATGAACAGGCCTCAACTCTTCAGGTTATTGTTGCAAAAGATCGTTTGAAGAGCTTCATAAAAAATTCCGATAATTTGATAATCAAACAAATTCTTCTGTATTTGCTACGTAAACACGGTGCTGATTTATTTCAGAAAAAAGTGCACCTCTCGTTGCAAAAAATTGCGACGGAACTTGGATCTTCAGAACAAAACATTCATAAAATCTTAATTCACTTGGATAATTTAGGTATTGTGGTTTATGATAAACTATCTAATAAGGATAATATAATTTTAATATCACCGCGAATAAAATCCGAAAGATTACACCTTGATTATATGAAAATTAATAAAAGCTATCTCTATCATCAAAAAAAACTCAATTCGATACTTGATTACGTTTATTCAAATGAATGCCGTTTCAAATTTATTCTAAATTATTTCGGTGAGAAAGTTGAAGATTATAAATGCGATAAATGCGATAGATGTAACATTACCGATAATATACCTGAATCTTCGTTTAAATATATTAAAGAAATTATTCTGCGAACTTTGAAACAAGCCAATAGAACTATACATGAAGCCTCTTTAATTACCATCTTAAAAGGAAGCAGCAAAACGAATAGATATATAACATTCGATACTTACGGGACATGCAGCAATTATGATAAGGACACTATCAAATCATGCATTCATCAAATGCTTGCGGAAAGAATATTAACAAAAAAGAACGGTAGTGGACGGAATTTGATTATTAATCGCGGAAAATTTGAATACTTGTTTCAATCTAAAGTTATTGAAAAAAACAGCGATAAAGATAATCCAAATTATGAACAAAATTTAGAACTGTATAATGAACTAAGAAACATAAGAAAATTATCGTCTAAAAAATATATGCAAACGGGTTATTTAATCTGTCCGGATGAAACCTTAAAAGAAATTGCACAAAATAAACCTGCTAACAAATCCGATTTGATACGCATTAAAGGTTTCAACAACCGGATGTTCAATAAAGTGGGAAATGATTTTCTGGAAACTATAAACAGTTTTATAGAGAAAAATAAGAAAATAGAACCAACTAGTACAGAAAGTAAAACCATCCCCGGAAACATAAAAGAAACATTAAACTTATTAAAGCAGGGATATCCCTTAAAAGATATTGCCTCTCTGAGAAATCTTTCCGAAGCGGTGATTTCAATGCAAATTGAAACAATCATAGAATATGAATCTGCACTGGATATTTCGAAATTATATAAAAAGGATGAGTTATCTAAGATTAACGAAGAGATAAAAAAAGGATTTAATGATCTCAAAGATTTAAAACAGCGATTACCTGAAAATTATACTTACCCTCTAATCAGAATCGCCGTCGCTAAAAACAGAATTATTTAGCTTCTTTTTTTAACTTCTCCATTTGTGCAATTACTTTATCAAAAAATTTTTGCCAGCGCTGCGGCTTTTCGTTATAATATTTCAATGTATTTTTGTACTGATTTTCCGAAACACCATATTTTTTGAATACTTCTTCCCTAAACTGTTTCGATTTAATATTTGAAGCCGTATCTTGCGCTATTACCAAAGCAATATATACATCAACAAATTTCTTTTCTCCAATAATATTGTTTTTAGAACATCCCGGATAAGAGATACTAATGGATATAAAAAATAAGGAAAAGAGAATGGAATAAAATATCGTGTTATATTTAAGATTTGACAATTTCAAATATCTTATAAAATCATTTATTAATATACGGTTAATTGAATTACCGTTATTTCGTAAAATTACTTCATCTTTTTGCTGGCCTCGAACAGAATCTTTTTTTCTTCTTCGGTGAGGTTTTGATAACCCGACTGACTTATTTTATCCAGTATTCTATCTATCTCCTCTTGTGTTATTTTGGAGGTGTCTTTATCTTTATTTTTATCTTTAATCTCATAGAAATTAACTTCTTGAATATTATCATCCTTTTTCTTGAACAATTCGGAAACTTTATTAAAAGGATTATGAACCGTTCCCCCCCTTTTGTATGCCCTTCTCCGTAATATATTTTTCAATGAAACATTGACGGACGGATCTAACATTATGTAGACAAATCCTGCCAGGGCACCTCCCAAATGTGCCAGATGTGCTACATTACTCCCCGGACTATCAATTGAGAAAAATTCCAATAAAACGAAAAATGCTATTAAATATTTTGCTTTAACGGGAATGAAGAAATATAAATATATATATCTATCAGGGAACAACATTCCAAAGGCAATCAAGACACCGAAGATAGCGCCGGAAGCTCCTATTGTTGGGGCTAATGGTTCACCAATCAGCGGAGGAAGGAATAACTGAGCTATTCCCGCAACGACTCCGCACATTAAATAGAAAATTATAAATTTCTTTGTACCCCACAAATTTTCTACTTCTATCCCGAACATCCACAGCACGAACATATTAATTGCAATATGCCAAAAACCTCCGTGTATAAACTGATAAGTTATCAGTTGCCAGATCTGAAATCCATAGCCGAGAGGCATTAACGAGAAGTATCTTATTAGAACATCATAGACGGTAATATTATAACCGATTGCAATTTGTTTTCCCATCAATTCGATGATGAATACAATCACGTTGATAATAATTAAATATTTAATTACCGGCGGTAAAAA
>CAJXGP010000146.1 GCA_913053915.1 uncultured Ignavibacteriales bacterium
AGGCGCTGGCAATGGATACGGCGATGCAGCTAAAAGCCATCAGCGAACAACTTGCGATACCTTTTATATATAAATCGTCTTTTGATAAAGCCAATCGTTCATCAGGTGACAGCTATCGAGGGCCAGGGCTTGAAAGAGGCTTGGCGATACTTGAAAAAGTTAAAAAAGAAATAAATTGGTTGGTACTTGCCGGTTCTAAAATATTCGGTCAAAAGTTGGTTGAAGATTTTGGCGGATATTGGGAAAATTATGATCTGTGGACTGAAGAATTTGTTCCGGGCGAAACCGTTGCAAGATTTTTACAACGTGAATCACGCAGCAAGGATAATTCTAATTTGAAGAGGCTTTACTATCTTTGGCCATATTTTGTTTGGAGTGCTACCTCGGCATATATAAATTTCTGGTCTCTCACCGCTTATAAAATGGAGCTCTCCGAACTGCATTCTACGAATATCATTATTCCACCCCATGATTATCAAACCGGGACACGTTTGGTCTCTATTTCAGAGAGAATTCAATCTAATTCTTCAAAAGTATTTTTCAATAATTTTTATACTTACTTTGTGAAAACTACAGAAGAGAATTATCCTTTTCTGAAAAAACATTCAATATGGAATTATATTTTCTCAGGAGTTATAGATGCAGAGGGTGATGAGAACGGATTGATAATATTAAAAAATTTCAGGAAGGAACTTATTAGCTCTGAGGATACTTGCAATCAAAAACAATTAATTACGCAAATCGATTCCTTTATAAATAATGTTAAGAAAAAAGGTTTTATTACAAAAAAGCTTTTCTTTGCGATCAAACGGTTTCATCGTTGGTTTAAATTAAATAAAGATGCTGCGCTTACAGCTCAAGCCGAAATGATTTATGATCTTTACGAAACATATCAAATGTATGAATTGGAAGAAAAATATCCCGAAACTCGTACCAGGTTTTTCCTTGAAACTGTTTTCTCCGATTCAAGTGATAATGTAAAAAACGCATTAATCGATATTGTGAAAAAGCAGCATGAGAAAAGAATATCAAAAGAAGAGATGCTCTCATTGTTATCGAATATTCAATCGATATATCATTTGAATGAGAAAGAATATTTTTTCCTTACTAGATTGAGTTATCCGCATTTAAAACCGACGGACTCTGCTTCACTGATAAAAATTAATAGCGAGGGAGATCCCACGACTAACCTTGTTGTACAGCTTGAAGATAATGATGGTAACCCCTATCTTATCAGAAATCCCATTTCACCTAAAGAAATTTCAAGATTACATCAATTATTTATTGAAACAAATTTACGGGTTCAATTTCGTCCTGAACATAAATTTCTTGTGGTATTATCGGAACGCGGATATATAATCGGAGGTTTATTTCATCTTCTAACTGATGAACAAACCGCACACATGGAAAAAATTGTAGTTTCCAACCGGTACCGCCGAAAAGGAATAAGTGAAGGATTGATGAATGAATTATTCAATCGTTTGAGAGATGAACATATAAAATATGTGACAACAGGTTTCTTCCGTCCGGAATATTTTTACAGGTTTGGTTTTAAAATAGAAAGGAAATATTCCGGACTTGTTAAGTCCCTTTTCCCAAAAAAAAAGGATTCTTGAGTTTAATAATCGGTGGAAGTCAATTAAACAGATTCATAACTCATGATTTTCTCAGCCGCTCTTTTACCGCTTTTAACAGCACTTTCTATAGTGGAAGGTAAACCTGTATCCGTCCAATCTCCCGCCAAAAGTAAATTTGAAATCGGTGTTTCCACTTTCGGACGATTGTTAATAATTTCGTTTGTCGGTATAAAGGTAGCACGTTTTTCTCTTATGATTTTGTGAAAAGTGATATTTCGTTTCTTGATGTGCATATATTTGTCTAACTCAGATACAGCCAGAGTAATTATTTCTTCTTTTGTGTAATCAGCGTACTTATTTGCATCGCTGATAACAAGTGTAATATGCGAACCATTATTAAAAATCCATTGGACGGGAGATTTAATTAATCCATAAAAATCATGTTCAAGCGGATTTTCTCTCAACCAAATATGAACTGATAAAATGGATGAATATTCAAAATATAATTCATAAAAATTATATCCGTGAGGTAATATTTTTGATAGGGCATACTGCGGCACACTTGAAATTATATAATCAAAATTGTTTAGTGATCTTTTATTTGTTTTTATTGTTTTAATCTTTTCATTATCTACAATCAACTCCTTAACCTCTTCGGTAAGGTTAATGTTACCTCCACAACTTTCTATATATTCTTTGGCACTTGTACAATAAGTTTCCGATAATCCATATTTAGGAATAATTATGATTGATGATTTCTTCCCATTAAAAAATATTTTTTTTAAAACATCAACAAAAATTTTAGCAGAGGCTTTATGCATGTTGGTATTTAAAACACCGACAGCGAGTATTTTCCATAATGTTTCAATGGTATTTTCATTTTGATTCTCTTTAACAAGCCAATCATAAATTGATAAGGAATTCAATTCACCTTGATGTTTAAAGAATAATTTTAGAAAAAGTTTAATAATCTTAATCCTATCAGCAAACGGAATGGCGCTGTAATTCAACAATCCAAAAAGCAAATCAAAAGGATAGGGTAATGGAAAAGCTTTCAAGAAATGTTCTTCGAAATTTTCTTTCAGAAGACAAACTTTTAATCTCTTTTGAAAGATCAGGTTATTATCAGCTTGAATAGTTTTAAAAAAATCAAGAGTTTCTATATAACATCCCATTAAGATATGTTGACCGTTATCTATTACGGTTTTGGTATGAGATTCTGTAAAAGAAAAAGCTCTACCTCCAAGTTTCGGAGAGGCTTCTAAAATTTCAACTTGAAAATTGGCGTTCGAAAGATAAACACCGGCCGAAAGCCCGGCAAATCCACCACCTATAATAATACATTTCTTCATTAATAAACTAAATTATACTTAGCCCACACACCCAAAGATATTCCCACTTTTTCAAAGGTTGAAACATTGATATTCTGATGATATATGTCATATCCGGCATCAATAATTTTTTCGAGTAATTTATTATAAATATGTTGCATCGCCCTGGCAGCAAACATCGAAGCTTTATCATCTAAATTTAAATTAATGGTTGCCTTATCAAAGTATTCCTGAGTACGGTTAACTTCATACTTCATCAGGCTAGTAAAATTAGTATTATAGATTTGATGAAAAAGTTCATCCTCCGAATAGTTAAACCTTGCAAGGTCTTCTTGCGGAATATAAATTCTTCCTCTTTGTGCATCCTTTTTTATATCCCTCAAAATATTTGTCAGTTGCAAAGCGATACCAAGATTAACCGCAAAGTTTTTCGTCGATTTATGTTTATATCCAAATATTTCAATACACATCAAGCCAACGGTAGAAGCGGCACGATAGCAGTAAAGACGTAAATCATCAAATGTAAGATATCTTTTGGTTTGAATATCCATTTCCATACCCTTCAACAACTCGAAGAATGGTTCAAATGGAATATTAAATTGATAAATTGTTTTACCGAGTTTATTTAAAAGAAAATATTCCGAATTGCCGAGCAAAGCTTTCTCCAATTCGATCCTCCATTTATGCAACTTTTCATATTTTATCTCATCGGGATCATTTCCTTCATCAACTAAATCATCGGTTTTACGACAAAAAGCATACACCGTATTCATTGCATCCCGTTTGTCCGAGGGAAGCAAATTAAACGCATAATAAAAACTGCTTTTACTTTTCTTAGATATATTTTTTGCCGTGTCCATAATCAGAATAATGCTTTTATTAACAAATATAAAGAATTAAATTTATTTATTTTAGGACGATTGTTAAAAATCATATAATTATTAAATTTAATTTTATGTAATATAGCTTCTCCCCCTAAAATAGTCCAATTAATTTCAAATTTTAATCTCCCTTTTAAATAATTTAAAATTCCTTTACCTTCATTAAACATTTCTTCGGCACGAGTAATGCTGCTTTTTAACAAATTTTGAAAATTCAAATTATTTATACCATTTAAAAGGGATTTTTCCGTTACTCCATATTTTTGCATTTCGTCCATAGGATAATAAAATCTTTCCTTTCTCGTATCTATTTCCGTATCTTGGTAAAAATTTGTAAACTGTAACGCGGTGCAAATATTATCCGAATAATATAATGCTTTGTCATTTCGTATGTCATTTAGCTGCAAAATTAATCTTCCAATAGGATTTGCAGAAAATTCACAATATTTCAGCAATCCATTAAAATTAGAATATTTTTTTTTAACGGCGTCTTGTTTAAAAGCTTTCAATAGATCGAAAAATAGTTTTGAAGAAAGATTTCTTTCACAAATGGTTGAATAAAGAGCTAATTCATAGGACGATTTAAATTTGCCTTTAAGTAAGTCGGTTAAACGTGCTTCGAAAATATTTAATCTATTTATCCGTTCCTCTTGCGTAAAAGTTCCTTCATCGGCAATATCGTCGGCAGTTCTTGCAAACCAATAAATTATTGCTATGTGCTTCCTTAAGTTTTTAGGAATTAAAAATGAAACTACGGGAAAATTCTCGTAATGTGATTTAGCAAATGCTTCGGCTTCTTTATACGCTAAAATTTTATCCATTTAATCTGTTGATATTTTACTCTTTTGCTCTTAATGGACATTATTCTAAAAAATGCAAGAATAAATCCTTTTTTTATATCATAATGAATTTAAGCAATGTACAAAAGTTATCAATGAATTTTATCTAAGAAGGTATTCTTCTTTTTTGAACGCTTGAATTTTAATTTATTAATCCGGAAAACCTGGAAATGACCTTATTAGATTCGCATCATCCATATTTGCTGAAAATGAATACTTTCGTTATCTTTGTGTAAAATTTTTTAAATAAGTATACTAAAGTTAATAACAGATATATCAATTCGAAAATGTTTTAATCGGCAATTATATATAACTCCCTTTTTATTAGGAGAGCGACTTAAACCATTTCAATTTATTTTTAATCCAAAACGATAAAACAATGAGTAATTTAAAAGAAATCAATAGAAGACGTACATTCGCAATTATTTCACATCCGGACGCCGGTAAAACTACACTAACCGAAAAATTTTTACTTTATGGCGGAGCAGTTCATTTAGCCGGTTCAGTAACTGCCAGAAAAAATCAGCTATCCTCCACTTCCGATTGGATGGAACTAGAAAAGAAAAGAGGTATCTCGATTACTTCTACTGTATTACAATTTGATTATAAAAATTATAAAATCAATCTTTTGGATACGCCGGGTCACGAAGATTTTTCGGAAGATACTTACAGGGTATTGACTGCAGTTGATGCAGCCGTAATGGTTATTGATGCTGCCAAAGGAATTGAAGCTCAAACAAAAAAATTATTTGAAGTTTGCAGTAAACGTTCGATTCCTATATTTACATTTATTAATAAATTAGATCGCCCTTCTCTTGAACCGCTTTACCTTATTGATGAACTGGAAAAAGTACTTGGTATAGGCGCATATCCTATGAATTATCCCTTGGGAAACGGTATAGACTTTAAAGGATTATATGACAGGATGAATAAAAACATACATTTTTTTGAACGTACAGCCGGAGGTGCATTTAAAGCTCCTGTTTCCGTTCACGATATAACTTCTCCGGAAGTTAAAGATAAATTAAGCGAAGAGAACTATAATAAAGTAGTCGAAGAAATAGAAATGTTGGAAGTTGCGGGCGAAAGTTTTGATACAGGTTCCATCGTTGCAGGAAAATTGACACCCGTCTTTTTTGGCAGTGCAACAAATAATTTTGGAGTACAACTGCTTTTGGACGGATTTCTTGAATACGCTGTACCGCCAAAACCTAGAATAAGTACCGCAGGCTTTATCAAACCGGAAGATGAATTGTTTAGTGGATTCATCTTTAAAATTCAGGCAAATATGAATCCAAAACATCGTGACCGGATAGCTTTCTTGAGAATTTGTTCGGGTAAATTCATTCGTGATATGCAAGCATTACACTCGGCTAGCGGTAAAAAGGTAAGGT
>CAJXGP010000147.1 GCA_913053915.1 uncultured Ignavibacteriales bacterium
CTTTTATCAATAGTGCAAATGCCTGGTGGCGTACCGGTTGCAACTGTTGCGATTAATCAAGCTAAAAATGCCGGACTTCTTGCTGTTCAAATGTTAGCCATTGGTGATGAAGCGTTTTTAAATAAAATGGTTGATTATAAAAAAAATATGGAGATCGAGTCAATTAAAAAAAATGAGAAGATAAAATTTTAAGGAAATCTATTAATAAGATGACCAATTAATTGCTGCTGAAAAAATTCCTTCTATTTTTTTATATTAAGAAATGTGAAAATTTTTAAATAAGGGTTCACCGATTATTTTATCTAAATCCCATTGGACACTTGAAGTTTGTTGATGAACTCTAACGCTGCAGATATCATAATCACATATCTTGCATAATTCCGGGTTACAGTAATCCGTGTGAATTTTAACCTGTGAATTAGGAATAATTTTCAATAAAGCATTTTCTATCTCTTCATCTTCCAAATGAGCTTGATGAATTGTGAAATAATAGGGAAGAATTAAGTGAAAATCGATAAAGACCTTATCACCGGATTTCCAAAACCTTAGCCAGTGAATATCTATCCAATAATTTTTTTTCATGGAAATCAGCTCGTCGGTCATTAATTTTAATAATTTTTTATCGGTTTCATTCATCAAATTACCGATAGATCCTCTAACAAGTTTATAACCGGTAAATAAGATATTGACGGCAACTGCAATCGCAAATAGGGGATCGAATAATTGAAAATCGGTTATCATAACCAATATGACCCCGATGATAACGCCTATGCTTGTATAAGAATCGGTTAGTACGTGTTTTCCGTCGGCTGTTAGTGTAATTGAATTTGTCTTTCCACCCATTCTTATCAAATAATTTCCCAATAATAAATTAATTATGCCTGCAAATGAAATTATTATAACTCCGATACTTAATTGTTTCAGTACTGAACCGTATATTATATCTATTGCCGCTGTATAAATTATAAACGCAGCTGCAAAAACAATTAGAATACCCTCAACACCGACTGAAAAATATTCTATATTTCCATGACCGTATAAATGAGATCTGTCTGCAGGTTTAGAGCTTAAAATAATGCTGTAAAAAACCATCGAGGTAGCTAGTACATGAACCACCGATTCTGCTGCATCTGAAAAAATAGCTGCAGAACCTGTTATTAAAAATGCCCCTGTCTTCGCAAGAAACATTACGACGCCGATAGACAAAGAAATTAAAGCAACTCGTTTTTTTAATTTAATCTCGTTTTTTAAGCTCATTTGTATTCGATTAATAATAAAAGTTCGAATAGTTAAATTAATATATTGCCATTAAAATGATGTTAATTTTTGTTATTGTAGAATTTTAATAAATGAAAAAAATAAAATAATTAAAATACGTGTGACTTTCTTAGTTTTATGGAAAAAATAAGTGATTAAGTAATTCTAGTTAATATTGTCCATGTTACTAACGGAATAATTAAAATATTAATTTATTGATAGTTCCGTTCTATTTTAATAATTTTACGTTAATTAATAATGTTTGTGATTTTTAATAATTAATTTTAGGATTAAATGAAAACAATTGCATTATCGGTAATAGTATTAAGTTTAATATTTGTAGGATGTAGTAAAAGGGATGCCTCGTATTATATGCAGGTGGCAAAGCAAAGCGTAAAACAAAAGAATATACCAAGCGCCGTAACAGCATACGAAAATTTAATCAAGAGATATCCTGATAGTCCTCAAGCATCTCAAGCGTTATTTGAATTAGCCAGTCTTTACCAAAATAAAATAATTAAAAATATAACGCCAAAAGAATCTTTAGAAAAAGCCGTATCATTATTCCAGAGTATCTATGATAAATATCCGGATAGCAAAGAAGCCCCTAAATCATTATTCATGTCCGGTTTTATTCTGGCTAATGATTTGAATGAATACAAAAGGGCAACCTCAACATTTAATTTATTTTTAAAAAAATATCCGGATAACATTTTAGGGCTATCGGCTAAAGAAGAGCTGAAAAACATGGGGCTTTCTCCCGAAAAAATTTTATCGGATAAAACAAACTCTAATCTCTGATGCCTATTCCTGCAAATGAATATAAAAAGTACTTGGATCCTTCTGTAATTTCAAAATTAAATTCATTAGAATTGAAAGCCAGATTACTTGTAGAAGGATTCATGGTTGGACTGCATAAAAGCCCTTATCATGGTTTTAGTGTGGAGTTCGCCGAACATCGTCCTTATATGCAAGGTGATAATTCAAAAGGCATCGATTGGAAAGTATACGGCAAGACGGATCGTTTTTTCATTAAACAGTATGAAGAAGAAACAAATCTTAAGAGTTATATATTGCTGGATACGAGTAAATCGATGAGTTTTGCTTCGGAAGGTCAAGTTTCGAAAATTGAATATGCTGCAACTTTGGTAGCAGGTTTAAGCTATTTGATGATGAAGCAACAAGACGCCGTGGGGCTAACTTTATATTCGGATAAAATAAATGATTATCTACCTCCAAAAGCCGTACGAACATATCTTCAAGAAATACTTAAAAGATTAAGTAATTTAAAAGCATCGGATAAAACTAATACTGCTCTATGTCTAAATACCATAGCAGAAAAGATCAAAAGAAGGGGATTAGTTATAATTATCTCTGATTTGTTTGATAATATTAATTCGATCCTTACTTCATTAAAACATTTCAGATATCAAGGAAATGAAGTCATAGTATTCCAGGTAATTGATCCTATAGAGAGAAGTTTTGCATTCGGTAAAGATGCAATATTTAAAGATATCGAATCAATGGAAGAATTGACCACGCAGCCTTATCAAATTCAAAAGTCTTATCAAAAAGCGATGGAGAATTTTATAAACAATATTAAAGCCGAATGCCTTAATTCCAACATAGAATACAATTTGCTTGAGACATCCACTCCCTTCGATAAAGCATTATTTAGCTATATACAAAAACGAAGTAAATTGTTTTAATAACCTATCTCATTAAAGTTTTTATTTTATTAAAATATTTTTGTGATAAAGCATTCGCAGTTTTACTATCTTTTGCTTCGCAGATGCTCCTAATTATCGGCTCGGTGTTTGATTTTCTGAAATGCACCCAATGATCTTCAAAATCTACTTTTAATCCATCATCGGTGTTGATTTTATTATTGCCGTAAAAAGAAATTAATTTTTGAATAATTTCATCAGGTGCATTCTTGCCTAGTTCAATTTTCCTTTTAGATATAGAATACGAAGGTAATGAATTTTTAAGTTCCGTTATGCTACCGTTAAATTCCAGCAGATGTTGTAAAGTGATTGCAATGCCTACCAATGCATCCCTGCCGTAATGTAAAGCGGGATAAATTACTCCTCCGCTTCCTTCCCCGCCGATTATAGCATTAACTTCTTTCATCTTTTTTACTACGTTTGCTTCACCGACAGGCGATCTAAAAACTTCACATCCTAATTCCGATGCTACATCATCAACTGCTCTAGTAGTAGAGAGATTTACTACTACATTACCTTTCTCTTTGGATAAAATGAATTTCACTGCTTGTGTAATAGTATTCTCTTCACTAAAAGGTTGTCCTTCATCGGTGATCAAAACAAGTCTGTCAACATCAGGGTCTACAACAATGCCCAAATCAACTTTATAATCTTTTACCATTTGCATCGTAAGAGTTAAATTTTCCGGTAAAGGTTCCGGTAACCTTGGAAATATACCGTTTTTCTCACATGCTGTTTCGAACACTTCACATCCGAAATTTCGTAGAAGCGAAGGTATCACATAAACACCGGCTCCATTTACACAATCAACCAGCACTTTAAATTTTCTTTTTCTAATTGCTTCGACGTCTATATATTTTAATTTTAAAACATCGCCGACATGCTTTTTCAAGGCATCTTCATTGTATATAAATCTTCCGATTTTATCCCATCTTTCAAATTCATTTTTGTGATTATTTAGAATATAAATCATTTCTTTATTTTCATCAAGGCTCATAAATTGACCGGTTCCGTTTAACAGCTTTAGAGCATTCCATTGATTTGGATTATGACTAGCTGAGATTGCTATCCCACCATTAGCCGATAGCGTTTTTACCGAATATTGAACTGTTGGTGTAGGGCAAATACCAATATCTATTACATCTAATCCTTTTGCTAATAAGGTTCCTTCAACCATTCGTTTCATCATCTCACCGGTTAGTCTTGCATCCCGTCCTACAACAACTTTTCCATTCTTAATAAAATCTGCATAAGCAGAAGTGTATTTTACAATTACGTTAGGGTCTAGTCCGTCACCGATTATACCTCTGATTCCCGAAACACTAACCATGAGTGTAGGCATATTTTCTCCTTCCTATTAAAACATTTATAATAAAATACATGAGTTAAAAATTGTTTTTTAAAAATAAAGAATATCAGGGAATATTGTTCTATCTTAAATTA
The DNA here is from genome assembly GCA_913053915.1 of uncultured Ignavibacteriales bacterium. The sequence continues at coordinate 4,428 of CAJXGP010000147.1, forward strand.
TAAGCAATTCAGAGCCAAAATTAAGATTACCAAAAACAATACATTACGAGTATAATAAAAAATATTTTTCCGGTTAAATTTGTATAAATTATTGTAGAACATATTACTAATCTGTTTTGCAAAAAATTAGACTCTGAATCGCTGTGTATAACTAATGCTATTGACATTTAATTTTGTTCATGTTACATTCGCATCGAAATTCAAATTAGTGTATGCAGAAGAGTTTATTTTAATCGTATCTAATAATTAATTCAACAAAAAAATGAGGTAATGAATGAGTAAGTTTAGCTTACCGTATTTACTATTTTTAACCTTTTTCCTTTCATATTCACAACTTTATTCACAAACGACCGGTAAAATAGCCGGGAAAATTACCGATATAAAAACCGGTGAACCTATTCCATATGCCAATGTTTATATTCATGAAACATCTCAGGGCGCTGCGGCAGATGTAAATGGTAATTATGTAATTTTGGATGTAGCACCCGGTTTATATAAAGTAACTTGTTCGGTTGTCGGATATAAAAAAGTTACTGTTGAAAATGCTAGAGTAAACGTGGATTTTACTACTCGCTTGAATTTTCAATTAACGAAGGGAGCTATTAACCTCCCTGCAGTGATAGTACAAGGAGAAAGGAATCCATTAATTGTACGAGATTTGACAAATCCTACCGTTGCAATTAACGATAAAACTATTCAAGAATTACCGGTCGATCAAATTTCCGATATTATCAAATTACAGGCTGGGGTAGTACAAGGCAACAATGGAATTTTACATGTTAGAGGCGGATATGGTAATGAAATTTCATATACATTAAACGGCGTACCTATAAATGATCCTTACGGAAATACACGCTCGATTAGTATAGCCACTAATGCAGTAAAAGAAGTTTCTGTTTCAACGGGTACTTTTAGTGCTCAATATGGTAATGCTCTAAGCGGTGTAGTAAATTATGTTACTAAGGAAGGGGGCAATCGACCCTCCTTTAGTTTACGTGCTTATTCGGGAGATTATATTACGAATAGAACTGCACTGTTTACCGGTGAAATTAGCCATATAGATCCTTTGAATAGCGCTAGACTGGAAGCTACTTTAGGCGGACCGATTCCCTTTACAAATAATAAACTTCATTTTTATTCGTCCGGTGTTTTTATAAATTTTAAAGGTTCTCTTTATGGAAATAAACTTTACAAACCAAGTGATTCTTATCTGACTCCTGCCGGTTTTAAAACCGGCGATTCAAGAAAAGGTACATCAACAGCCCCTTATTATTTTAATCCTTATAATGATTACAACGACTCAACCGGGCTACCTACAGGTAATAAAGCTATCGTTCCGATGAATCCTTCCAAAAGTATTAATTTTCAAGGGAATATAAGCTATAAACTAAGTTCGGCCTTTAAATTAGAATATGATGTTGCCTACGATAAAGGTCATTATAAAAATTACAACATTGCTTACAAGTATAATCCGGAGGGAATTGGTACTCACTATTATAACGGGCTTATTCAAACTCTCGGGCTAACTCATATGGTAAATTCTAATATATTTTATACGCTTAAGTTTTCTTATGCCGATAATCAAGCCCAATAT
>CAJXGP010000148.1 GCA_913053915.1 uncultured Ignavibacteriales bacterium
GTATGCTCAATCCTTTGTCAATAATCGAACGGGATTTTTTACCTTTAATATCCGCCACAAATCCCATTCCACACGCATCGTGTTCCGAACCGGGATCATACATGCCTTGCCCGGATAATGGAAGTCTCGAATTCAAATCTTTAATATTCATATTTCTCTGTGATTTTCTCATTACTAATTCCTTTCATCCTAAGAAAAGATTGGATAACTATACATTATACTTCATAAATATACTTTACAATTTAATTAAATTTTCAATTAAAAACCTTATTAAATAAGGGTAGTAACTATTTCTTTAATAAAATCTTAAGGTTTTCAAGTCTTTCCAAATAATTTACAAGTATTCTAATCATTTATCCCTTATTTATTTTTAATAATATAATGGCCAAAAAATGGTATAAAAGTTTTATTTCAGAAAGAATTTGAATAATTTAAAAAGTTTGGTCAGATTAAGAAAATATCGTCGAGGAAAGGTAGTTTTTCTCTAATGTCCACTACAGTGTGGTGAGTAATTTCCGTTGTAATAACTTTCTCTTCATTTATTGAAGTAACCAGCTTATTTCCCATCGGATCATAAACGCTGCTGTAACCGTCATAAACTAATTTAGGATCATTACCTATCCGATTAACACCGGCCATGTAACATTGATTTTCAATAGCTCGCGCTTTTAATAGGGTTTTCCAATGCTCTATTCTTGTAATAGGCCAATTTGCAACATTTACAATTAGGTCCACTCTTTCTTTCGCATAAGTTCGGTATAATTCCGGGAACCTCAGATCATAGCATATTGATAATCCCACTTTCATATCCTCAATTTGAGTTACGGTAGTATCTTCTCCTCTCGCGTAATATTTATCTTCTAATGAATAGGGATGTATCTTTTGATATTTGGTTACCAGCATACCTTCCGGGTTAACATGAATCAAAGTATTGAAATACTTATCTTTTTCTTTTTCAATCAATCCACCTAATACATGGATTTTTTTTTGTTTTGCAATTCCGGCATAGAAATTATATGTATCGCCGGTAATAGATTCGGATAATTTCTGTGCATTCATCGTAAAACCGGTTAATGTCATCTCAGGTAAAATTAATAAAGATAATTCATGAAGATTATTTGAAAGTAACTCAATAATCTTCCTTTTATTTTTATCTTTATTTTCCCAATAAGGATTATATTGTAAGAGACCGATTTTCATTTTATTTATTCCGTTTACGCTATATAATATTTTTATAAATGAGTCTTCGTATAAACAATTTAGATGATAACAAATATATTAAATTGTATTATGAATTTTCATCCAATAATTCTACAAACAATTACCGGTTGGAATAAATCTCATAATAAGCAAATTACTATTTGAATAAACGAAATATAATCTGCCTTCACTTAACCCAACCGTTAGACAAATGAACTAAGCGATTAATTTTGCTTTCTTAGATTGAAATTTAAAAAGCTTATAATTTATACTATCGCTTAAAGCTTGGAAACTAGCTTCAATTATATTTTTTGAAACACCAACCGCACCCCAAGTTTCGTTACCATCTCCGGATTGTATCATTACTCTCACTTTAGCAGCAGTTCCTTCTTTTTCATCAAGGACTCGAACTTTATAGTCAACCAATTTAATCAATGAAATTTCAGGATAAAATCTCAACAATGCTTTCCGTAAGGCATTATCAAGAGCATTGACAGGGCCATCACCGTCAGAAGCAGTATGCTCAATTTCACCGTCAACTTCAACTTTCAACACTGCCTCGGCGCTGGAAACTCCTTTGTTATCATAAACAACATTCACTTTAGAATCCAGAACATTAAAAAATGGAGTGAATTCATTTAATTCCGCTCGAAGTAGGAGTTCAAAAGAAGCTTCCGCACCATCGAATTGATAACCTTTGTATTCTAAGTCTTTTACATAATTGACTAATTTTTTACTTAATTCTTTATTTCCCGAAAGGTCTATACCCAATTCTTTAGCTTTATACCGGATATTGCTTTGCCCGGAAAGATCAGACACCAGTACCCGTTGTTTGTTACCAACTTTTGCCGGTTCGATATGTTCATACATTTTACTATCTTTTAAGACTGCACTGACATGAATGCCCCCTTTGTGTGCAAAAGCAGATTTACCGACATAAGCACTTCTAGAGTTAGGTGCAAGATTCATCATTTCATAAACAAAATTTGAGAGCGATGTCAGATGCGTCAAATTTATTTTCTGTTTTGTTTCCTTATTTAACTTTAAGAGAATATTCGGAATAACGCTACAAAGGTTGGCATTTCCACATCGTTCACCGACACCATTTATGGTGCCTTGTACATGAACCGCTAAAGAATTTGCAACTGCCAGTTCAGAATCGTTATGGGCATGAATACCAATTGGTTTATCTATCTCATATTTAAGTTCATTCATAATTTTAGTAATTTCATGGGGTATTGTTCCCCCATTTGTATCGCAGAGGACTATTACATCCGCTCCCGCACTTTCGGCAGCTTTCAACATTTTTTTTGCAAATTTATTATCGTCCTTGTAACCGTCAAAGAAATGTTCACAATCGTATATAACTCTTCTGCCGTGTTTTTTCAAAAATTCAACGGATCGATAAATGAGCTCTTCGTTTTGCTCATCCGAAAGTTTTAACCCTTTTTGGGAATGTAATCTCCACATTTTTCCGAAAATAGAAACAGTAGGGGTTTCAGTTTTTAATAATGCATTCAGATTTGGATCTGCTTCCAGATGTATCAATGATCTAGCGGTTGAACCAAAGGCACAGATTTGAGCATTATCAAATTTTATACTTTTGGCTTTTTGAAAAAATTCTTCGTCACGGGGATTACTGCCGGGCCAGCCACCTTCAATTACATCAATTCCAAATTCATCTAATTTTTGGGCAATTAAAATTTTATCTTGAACAGATAGATTTATCCCTTCACCCTGTGTACCATCTCTTAACATGGTGTCAAATAATTCTATTTCATCTTTCATTTCGATTATACCAATTATTAATTTCCGTTTTTCATAATTAAAAAAAACTATTAAACTATCATTCCTTTTAACCTGGCATATTTAAATATATCTCCGGCTTCAACAATGGGAAGGATATCTCCCAAAGAACGTAAATTAAAATATTCGCCGGAAGAAATATTTTTAAGTGTATTTGATTCAATATTCAGCTTAAGCTCATCACCGGTTTTAATTTTATTGTTTAATTTTTGTGGGGTTTCAAAAGGGAGTAAAAACCCGCCATCCACACTATTGCGGTAAAATATACGGGCATAAGATTCTGCAATAATCGCTTTAACGCCTGCAACTTTCAAAGCAAAAGGTGCATGCTCTCTGCTGGAACCACATCCGAAGTTTGAACCGCCAATTACAATATTAAAATCAGATTGGTAGTTTTCTCCTTTTATAAAAGGGATTCCTCCTTCCTGTAAACCAGTTTGTGAAAGAGGAACCCCGGAGAGAGCAAAGTGACCATACTTTTTCTTTTCTTCAGGATCAGTTAAGCTATAAACCAAATATTCGGCAGGAATAATTTGATCCGTATCTATATTATCACCAAGTACAAAAGCTTTACCTTTAATTATTTTTTCCATTTAATCATCAATCTTTTATTCATTTCAATTCTTGTTCGATATTATAAAAAGTCCCTCGGATCAGCGATTGCCCCGCTTAATGCAGAAGCAGCTACCGTTAAAGGAGAAGCCAAATACACAGATGATTTTTTGCTTCCCATTCTGCCGGGAAAATTTCTGTTCGTTGTAGAAATTATTGTTTCACCGTCAATCGCTCTTCCAACAGTATCTATCGGACCTCCCAAACATGCAGCGCATGAAGAAGGGGCTATTTCACAACCGGCATTCTGAAAAATCTGCTTCAAGGAAACACCTGCAATAGTATTTTCCCCAAGTTGCTTTGCAACCGCAGTGCTGGCGGGAACAATAAAAGTCGGGACCTTAATTTCATTACCAAAGATAATTTTAGCAGCAGCTTTAAAATCGCTAATTTTACCACCCGTACAAGAACCTATATAACATTTTGTAAGTTTTGTTCCCTGCACATCCCGGACAGAATCCAAATTAGCGGGACTATGCGGTTTAGCCACTGATGGTTCTATTTTCGATATATCATATTTATATTCTGCAACATATTTTGCATCAGGATCACTTTTGAAAATTTCATAAGATTTATTACTTCTCTCTTTCACGTAAGCTTCCGTTACTTCATCAGCTTCAATAATACCGTTCATAGCTCCGGCTTCGATCACCATATTTGTTAAGGTCATTCGTTCATCAATTGAAAGAGAAAAAACACCTTCGCCATTAAATTCTAAAGCTCTGTAAGTGCCGCCGTCCGTTGTAATGTCACCTAACACATGAAGAATAAGATCCTTCGCCGTTAAATATGGAGGTAACTCACCGGTAAATGTGAACTTCATTGATTCGGGAACTTTTTCCCAAATTTTTCCCGTACCTATAATAAAAGCTGCATCGGTATTCCCCACGCCGGTAGAAAACATCCCAAAAGCTCCCGACGTACAAGTGTGAGAATCAGTACCAAATAAAACTGTACCCGGGATATTGTATCCTTCCTCCGCTAATGCAATGTGACATACCCCCTTATATCTATCAGTACCTACATCATAATAATTTTCTAAATTATAATCTTTTGCAAATTGTCTTAATATTCCCACATTTCTGTTAGCTTGTGGATTCTTTGTAAATATGTAATGATCTGGAAAAATCACTAATTTTTCCTTATCCCAGATTTTAGCATTCTCACCAAATTCACGTTTCCAAATGTTGATTGTAGGTGGTCCACAGACATCATGCGTCATCAAGACATCAACATTCAACCATAAATTTTCACCCGGTTTTACTTTAGATTTACCGGCTGATTTAGATAATATTTTTTCAGTTATAGTCATTCCCATGATATAATTTTCCTTTATACCGCTTGTGATATATCAGACAATGAATGCTTATAAAATTCATCTTCTTTTTTTCGATTCATAAAATCCTGCTGTTGATTGAGCGCTTGTAAATAAGCTTTAGCACTTGCCTCTATAATATCGGTAGAAACTCCGCGACCGGTATACGAATCTTCACCTTCTCTCAGGCGTACTATAACTTCCCCCAACGACTGTCTTCCGGAAGTAACGGAACGTACATTGTAGGACTCTAATCTCAGTTTTATATGAAGTACTCTTTCAATCGCATTAAAGCAAGCATCCACAGAGCCGTCACCGGTAGCAGATTCATATAAAACACCGTCCTTCGTTTTTATCCTAACGGTTGCAGTAGGTATGGAATTTGTGCCCATATTAACATAGATATAATCAAGTTCATAGAAAGAGTCTTTATTGTGTTTAGATTGATCGCCCATAAGAATTCTGAGGTCTTCATCAAAAACTTCTTTTTTCTTATCGGCTAATTGAAGAAAACTTTCATAAATTTTCTGGAGTTTCTCTTCGTTTAATGAATAGCCTAATTCTTTCAACCTCGATTTCAAACCATGTCTACCGGAGTGCCGTCCCAAAACAATTTTAGTTTTTTGAACCCCAACGCTTTCGGGAGTTAAAATTTCATAAGTCCGACGATTTTTCAGTATACCATCTTGATGAATACCGGACTCATGAGCAAATGCATTTTCACCGACAATAGCTTTGTTAGGCTGAACAATTATTCCGGTAAATGAAGAAACTATTTTACTTGTGTTATAAATTTCCTCAGTTTTTATTTTAGTATAATACCTTGTGATATCTTCCCTAACCTTCAGAGCCATTATAATTTCTTCGAGAGCAGCGTTGCCGGCACGTTCGCCGATTCCGTTGATTGCCCCTTCTACTTGCCGGGCGCCGTTTTCAATACCTGCCAAAGAATTTGCCACAGCAAGTCCCAGATCGTTATGGCAATGGACGGAAATGATCGCCTGGTCGATGTTGGGCACCCGGTTAAACAGCATGGTGATCAGGGCGG
>CAJXGP010000149.1 GCA_913053915.1 uncultured Ignavibacteriales bacterium
CAGCGGAGGTGTTTCTTGTATGACAGATTTAATAAATGCAAAAGCAATTGGTTGTGAAGGAGTGATTATTGGCAAAGCAATTTACGAGGGATTTATAACATTAAAGGAAATACAAAAAATATGTTAAAAATTTCTAAGATATCGATTTTGCTCTTAATTATCGCTACCTTTTCAGTAACAAGCAATGCACAGGTCAATCCGGTTATTTTAAAAAGTCAAGCAATTAGTGAAATGCAAACCGGGCTTTACGGTGAGGCAATTGCTCTGTTAAATAAATATATTGCAGCACGGCCACAAAATGCAGATGGGTATAATTTAAGAGGTGTTTGTTATGAAAAAAGGAAACAATACGAGCAAGCGGTTTATGATTTACGTACGGCACATAAACTTAAACCTAATGATAAGAAAATTAATGAAAACCTGAGTAGGACTACACAAAAATGGTATACTTTACTTTATAATAATATAGAAGGCTATAAAAGAGACATTGCCATTAATCCCAATAAAGCCGGTAATTATTTGCAAATAGGCAAGAGTTATAAAAACTTAGGGAAATGGCAGCTCGCTGAAGAATGGTATGATCAATACTTAGCCAGGCAACATGCTTCTCCAGATGAGATTATAAGATATTCGGAAATATTGGCAAAAAATAATCATATTGCTAAAGGATGGCCGATATTAAAAAAGTATACGCAAGAATATCCTAATGATTATGGTCAAGATTCGGTTATTTTTCCTTGTGGCTAGGCAAAAGAAAAATAGCGATTCATGCTTTTGAAAATTCATTAGCATTGAAACCTTATTTTAAAGAAGCGCTCAACGGGCTGGACCAAGCTCAAGGTAAGGGATATATTTATACTATAAACGATACCTCGGCACGTTATAACTACGGTATGCCGATACCCGGTTCGAAATATGTTTATCCAATCGATCGGTACTATCATATCTTAAAAAGGAAACCATCAGATGTCCCGGTTAGAGTGAAGTTACTGAAAGCTCTCTATAAAGTTAATCGATTGGAAGAAGCTAAGCGGCAAATACAAATTTTATCTCGAACATCAATTGACACGACAAAAAAATTTCAGCAACTGTCAAATAAAATTTTACAATACCGTCAAAAATTTTATAATAAAAAAATAAAATACTATCAAGCTAAGCTGAAAAGAAATCCTTCCAATAGAGATTTAATTTTGAAAATAGGGGACTATTACACAAATTTAGAGGATTACAATAATGCTTTATCAATTTATAAAAATTATTTAAAATTAAAACCAAATAATAGTGAGATAATCTATAGATATGCAAAGGTCTCTGCATGGAATCATGATTTTCAAACTTCCATTTCTAAAATGGATGAACTTCTGAAAATAGATCCTAATAACCTTAAATATCAATTGCTGAGAGCTCAGTTAGCAATTTGGACAGGGCATGATTTGAAGCTTGCAAAGACTTATCTTAACAATTATTTAAAGAAATATCCAAAAAATATTAATGCAATTGTTGCAATGGGCTCGCTTTATATTCAAGAGCAACGTTTTAGTACCGCAAAAAAATATCTGAATTTAGCTTTACATATGAATTCAACATACCCTGATGTAATGCAACTTCAATCGGATTACGATTTCCAAAAATTAAGAGCTGAACAAGAAAAACTATTTGCTATACTGCAACAAGGAAGAAAATTGGCCTTAAATGGGGATTGTGAAGCGGCTCTCAGTAAATATAATGAATATCTGGCTAAAGCCGAACCTAACAGATTAATAAGAAAAGAATATGCGGATGTTAATGCGTGCGCCAAAAATTATGATAAAGCAATAAAAATTTATGATGAACTTCTATCTAAACAATATGATTATAAAATTGCATTACAAAGAGCTAAGGTATATTACTGGATGAGTGACTCGGTTCAAGCTCTCAGTGCCTTTCAAAAGCTTACAAAAGAAAAACCGAATGATTTTATAGCTGATTTATATCTTGGTGATTCTTATACGAAAATGCATAAATATGATAGCGCTAGAACTGTTTATAATGATCTATTAAAAACAAATTTAGATTCATCTCAAATTGCAATGGTTAACCAACGAAAAGGGTGGTTACCGGTAACCGGTTTCAAAGGATTTATCGAATCATTTCCAAATTATGTACTCTTATCTCCATTCGGTTCATTTTATGGAGATAACTTAAGTTTTCGTTATAATACTCAAGGGATTAGTCTGAATTTTGGTGTTACCGCGTTCCTCTCATTAGGGGTGCAAGCTTCAAGAAGCACATTGGCAGCTAATGGTATCATAACTAATCTCAATGCCGTTAGATGGAATATCAACTTCACACTTGCCAAACATCTTTCCTTAGGTGGAAATTTTGGAAGTGAATATTAGGAAATTTACTCAAGGTGCTTATATAAAATTTGAAAAACGAAACGATTTCAGACTTAGTTTGAATTATTCCAAAAAAGATGCTGCCGAAATATTATATTCACCGTATCTCGTGGGTTATCGATTGAATGCTAGGTTAGGTTTGTTTGATGCCTATTATAAATTTAAATCCGGTTTTAAAATATTGTCGAAAATTACATATATAGACGTCTCCGATGGTAATCAAGGAGGAAATATTGAATTTAGATTAGGTAAGTATTTTTTCAAGGACTTTATTCTTGGATATGAGTATTATCGTACAATATTTAAAAGACAAACATTTATATATTACTCACCGTTGAATTTCTCATCTCATAGTATTTTTGCAGATTGGACATTACTGGATGAAAAAACTGCGCAATTGTCTGTTGGAGGTAAAGCCGGTATAGTAACGAATAGCAGATATATTATTGGACAAATACATGCATCAGCCGGTTTTGAGGTGGTAAAAGACTTTAATATCCGAGCAACCATCGAGGCAGGAAGCAGTGTCCGGAATCAATACGGGTATAATTCCGTTGCATTTAATCTCTCGGCTTTTTGGGTATTTTAACAAAATTGCCGGATTTGTATCTTCTCTTATTATTTTTCTTTTGAATGACGGATATATAATGCTTATAATAAATCCTCCGGCTGTATGAAAATGTGAGCTTTTTATGATGAACTAATTGAATAGCTGTAGCAAGGAAAAGATATTTTGAAATTAAATTGAGACAGTCAAAGTCATTATCTTAATTTGTTACATTAAATCGAGCTAAATTTTCTTGTAAGTTTATAGAAAATAATGAATTTAGATGGCATCAAAATTGTTATTTGAATGAAAAAATATGATGAAGTATTGTGGAAACAGAACAAAAAATAAAAAGAGCGAAACTAATACTGGATAACGTTGAAGAAAAACAACCTGAAGAAGATAAAAGTAAAAAATTATTAAGAAGGATTATTTATTCAGGTATAATTTCTTTAATTCTGATCTTTATAATTATTTATACATTACCGATGACGGTTTTATCCTTTAAATCCCTTATCGAATATGCAACGATAGTAGCATTTGTTATATTTTTATTCATTTTATTATTTCGGTACTTTGCCATATTAGTTTTTGCATATTTATACATCAACGAATACACGTATAAAAATATTGATGGTTTTTTCCCCTTTGTTTCAATCATAGTCCCGGTATATAACGAAGAGAAAGTAGTCGGTGAATCGGTTAAATCATTGTTAAAATTGGATTATTCAAATTATGAAATAATAATTGTTAATGATGGTTCTACGGATAGAACAAGAGAAGTAGCAGAGAAATTAGTCGGTTTCCGTAAAAGTATGTATGGAGAGATTAAAATATCTTTAATTAACAAGCCAAATGGGGGGAAAGCAAATGCATTAAATGCCGGTATCAGATATTCTAACGCAGAGATCGTTTTATGTATGGATGGTGATTCACAATTATCTCCCGATTCCGTAAAATTAGCAGTACGTCATTTTACCAATCCTGAGATTGGAGCAGTTGCCGGGAATGTAAAAATACTTAACAGAGGTAAATTGTTTACCGATCTTCAAGCTTTAGAATATATCGAAGGTTTGAATATGGTTAGAAGCGCACAAAGTTTTATTAGACTGGTAAATATTATCCCGGGACCTATTGGATTGTTCAGGAAAAAAGCTCTCGAAGAGGCCGGTTTTTATTCCAGTGATACATTTGCCGAGGATGCTGATTTAACATTGAAAATATTATCAAACGGCTGGAAAATATACTATGAACCGAATTCTATTTCGTATACGGAAGCACCGGTCAAATTACACCAATTATTGAAACAAAGATATAGATGGACACGGGGAATATTACAATCTATTAGAAAACATAAGAAATTTTTGCTTGATCCAACCGTAAATTTTGGTGATACTTTTATTTTATGGACTATGGCTTATGAAGCTTTAGTTTGGCCAACTATGAATATTGCAGTAAATTTATTTTTTATAGTCGCTGCTTTAGCATTTGGATTTTCTTCATTGATATTTTTCTGGTGGGGTGGATTGGCTTTACTTGATTTGGTAACTGCATTATATTGTGTTGCCGTTGAAAAAGAGGAACTTAGATTAGTATGGTACTCAATAATATATAGAATGTTTTTCATATTAATCATAGATGTTTGTAAAGCAATGTCTACTATCGAAGAATTCATCGGTATCAGAATGACATGGGGAAAGTTGGAAAGAGTCGGTTCTGCAAAAACGTAATTTTTAAATTAAAATAATTAAGAGGATGTTATGGAATTAATTCCAATCTTATCAACCATTATTCTTGTTGCTACTATAAGCACATTTTTATTAGCTATCGGAGCCTATATCCTTTATAAAGTTAGGGAAAGGAAAGGTCAACAGGTTGTCACGCCAAAACCTTCTTCTGTTCAAGCTGAGCTGATAACACCGGTCGGTGTACCGGCTAGACAACCGGCTGCCGGAGGAATTTCTCCTCAACCCCGTTTTGCAAGAGAGCAACCTGCTCAACCATACAGGCAATCTGTTCAACAACCGATATTTGTTCAACAGCAGGGTCCAAGGTTAACTTCATGGCAGCAACAGAAAATTACACCGGAATATACACCTCAATATGCAGCGCAGGAAGAAAGACAACCTTTAGGAACTTCTCAACCCAGAGGTTACCGAGGACCCAGCTATGCAGCTCCGGCGCAAGTTGCACAACCTGAGCGAAAAGTAAAATTTCAACAATATACATCCGAAGGATATATCCCGGCTAAAGAAGATAAAAATCGTGGAGCATTAAAGTGGAGATAAAATCTCAAAAAAGAGGAATAAAAGTAAATTATTTGATTATTACTTTAACGGGATTAATATTTTTACTTAGTTCTATTTTAGTTTACATATATATCCTCAGAGGTGTTTTCGGTGAATTTAGTTCTCAAAAATTGATACCGAATACAAAAGTTCTCGAAAGTGTAATTTCAGGTGGTGAACCTTCTGTAGCTATATTATATTCAAAATATACTGAAAATATGTTGCCCACCGGAAGTACCTGGATGGTAGATAATGTGAATACTTGGAAAAAATTTCTATCCAATCAAAACTATAAATATGATATCATAACCGACCAAACAATTGAAATGGATAGAATAGATAAATATAAAGTCATAGTATTACCCGGGTCAAAATCTTTAAGTGATAAGGAAATAGTACATCTTAAAGAATTTTTGAACAATGGGGGGTCCATATTTGCTACCGGAGGAATTGCTTCTTTTTCCGATCTCGGTAAATGGAGAGGTTGGGGATTCTTGTCGGATGTTTTTGGGGTAAGCTATACTAAAGAAATTAATAGAAATTCTATTACTAAGATTCATACTTTACGTGGTGGATTGCCGATCACTGCAAATATACCCGCCGGATTCCCTCTTAAAATTGCAACTTGGGATAGACCTATAGCTGTGGAAGTGTTGGATCCCAGGACCATTCAAGCAAGTTTCTGGTATAACTATAAATTACAAAGTGGGTTATCAAGAGAGAAAATAAGGAAAAGTGCCGGAATAGTTTATGGAACGT
>CAJXGP010000150.1 GCA_913053915.1 uncultured Ignavibacteriales bacterium
CTACCGCCGAGATTTTCGATGTAAACATCATATTTATTATCGCCTCCCGCTCCGTTGTCTGATGGAGGTGGAGAATATCCTAGATAATTAATTTCAAAATTATATGTTGAATCCAAAGCTATAGCTAACGAGTCCAAATAAATGTCTTTATATTTTTGAAGCATGGCGGCGCTCAACGTATCTCCGATATTATTTGGGATATAATCGGGGAAATCTGTTTTTGTAAAGTGTATTCTGAAAAAACCTGAAGGCGAAACAAAACTAGTATCCGTCTGCGGACGTGATAATAATTTGGTTAAGATTGTTCTTTCTTTCGGAGGAAAACTCTCTAAATGTGTTTTTACCTCATTGATTATCCCGAAACCGCATTTTATATAACCCGTATCCGGCATAACCGATTGAACTGTAGGTAATATCGAACGAATAACAGGGGATTGATTTCCGTAAGATTTAATATGAATAAATGCATGATAGAGCGAATCAAGTTGCTTTGTACCTAAATTTTGAGCGAAATTTTCTTTGACCAAAAATAATAATATGATAATCGAAAATATTTTTTTCATTACTGTAATTGCTTAATAATTATGCATCCTTCTGAACTATCACTATACACCAAGTGATAATTTTCGGCACCCATGTTTTTTATAAAATAACTGTAAACATCCTTAACTTTAGTTAAATTGCTTACTTCTATTTTTTTACCGCCTTGTAAAATATCAATCATGTTAATGGTCCCTGATTCAGGAATGTGCACAAATAATTTTTTATTCCCATTTAAATTCTTTCTTCCAAAGAAAAACCGGCTATTGCGCGATATAACTAAATTATGTGGCAGCATTTTCCCTTTTAATTCGTATGTCAGCTTATCGGAAGAAAAAACAACATAATTATTTTTTATTGTTTTTATGAAACTAATAGTTGAATTGGAACCGTTGTTTAACAAATTGCCGGTATAAGAAACTATTCTCAGACTATCCGGGGATTTTATAGGCAACTTTGCTTTTATTTTGCTAATACCCAAATCTATCACAGCTTGATTTAATAATAAAGTATCTCCTTTTATATTCCAGTAAGACAAACCCGGTGTATTTCCCAAAATAATTGAAATACCCAGTGCCTTTTTTGAAATGTTAAAATTATCTTTAATTGAATAATGTCCGTTGTAATCATCAAATACAATCAGACCGGATTTATCTTTATTTTTATAAGCCACATAAAGATTGAGTTTTTGATTTTTATTGTGCGCTATTTTTAATCCCTGTATTTGACCGGGCGAATATAATTGATTCTTTTCAACTTTACCATTTACAAAATTAATTTTTAGGGCTTCAATTAATTTTTTCCCGGGTGAATAACAATAAAATGATTTTACGTTTGGGGCAATATTATCAACGATAATTTTTGAATGATCCTTAAATAAATTATAGGAATAATAAAATTTTGGAATTCCCCGTGAATCCCTCACTACACAATTAAAAGAAGGATTAAAACTATCGATAAAACAAAGATCAATTATCCCATTGTTATTATCATCGAAGTAATTTAAAGCGCCCGGTTCCGGACCAGCGGTAATTTTGATATTGTCGGATAGAGAAATCGTTTTTGTAACGGTAAATAACTTCCCGTTGTTTGATAAAACAGCAATCCCGTCGACAAATTTGCTATAATAAGGTATTAAGTCTTTTATTCCTTCTTGTCTGGTATAAATAATTTCAGGATAAAAAGTGTGTGAGCCTTTTGCAAAAATTAATGAAAGGATGGAATTTTTATAATTAATATAAGCTACATCAATTTTCCCATCGCTATTGAAATCTCCGGTTATGATTTTATCAGGATGATATAGAGTACTTATAGTAGTTGTGGTATCATAAGATGAAGCAAAATCACCGTAACGGATTGATATTGAATCCCCTTTTACATACATCAAATCCTGATAATTATCAAGATTCAAATCAACTGAACGGAGCGATGATATTGTTGAACCGATATAAATTGTCCTTGCTTTTCGGAAGTTGTATGAACCATCATTATAGAAAAATTCCAATGAATCAGTGAGTAAATTAAAAGCTGCAATGTCCGGATAGCCGTCATTTGTTAAATCGATAAAAATTGCATTCGAGTAGCTTTTATTTTTTACAATTTTCCTGCTGATTAATTTATCTTTAGATTTAAATAAAATTGATAAACCGTTAAAAGCACTTCCGGAAAGTAATATTTTATTTATTCCGTTATCGTTTAAAACGGAAGTGCTGATATTATTTGGATATGAATGAAATTTGGTATAAAAAAGTAACTTTGGTTTACCTTTTTTCTGCAAAGAATATATGCCGGCAAGCATGGCTTTTCTATCGATGAAAATAAATTCCTTTTGTTTTGAAGTTTTATCAAACAACGGTACGATCTTAAAAATATTAAGCGGCAATTTATAAACGATCGAATCTCCAAAAGTACCGTTTTTCTGTCTCTTTAACAGTAAAAGTTTATTCCCGGTTGGTTTGAATAATAAAAGATCAGCATAAGGGTCACCGTCAAAATTAAATGACAACATTCGGGAAAGGCCTTTTTCCACATCAAAGACATCGTATTTATCAAAGCCGTTGATTGGTATTTGTGGGAATAAATTATTGGATAAGAAAAGAGCTATTAACAGGATTTTAATTGTGTTTAATTCTAGTTTTAAGCCTGTTTTCTCTCCTTTGTAAAGCCTCTTCATATCTTCTTTTTTCATCCTCTGATTCAGGGATAGCTTCTATTGCTTTGACGGGTTTGCCGTTGCCGTCGACTCTAACGAAAGTTAAATATGCAGTATTTGAATGAACCCTCGATCCTTCCTTGAAAGATTCGGCAAATACCTTTACACCAATTTCCAACGAAGAATTAAACACCCTGTTAACAGAAGCAATAAGTGTAACGGCATCGCCCAAATTTATAGAATGATGAAAATCTATTCGATCTACCGATGCAGTTACACAAATCCTGTTATTATGTTTAGCTGCGCATAGTGCAGCACAAATATCTATCCAGTGCATTAATTGACCGCCGAGTAATTTTCCAAGCTGATTTGTGTTATTAGGAAGTACCAGTTCGGTCATCGTAATGGTAGATTCACTTACTCTTTTTGATTTAATCATTTTAAAGCGGTAAGTATTTCCTCAAGTGATTTTTGAATATTCTTAACCTTCTCAATATTTGAATCGTTAGGGTATTTCTTTATAAATTTATTTGCAGCTGCCAATGCTTCTTCTTTCCGATCGCGATCAACCAATAACTCAATCTCTGCGTACTGAGCCATTGGCGCGTATTTTGTTTCATGATAGTCTTCTTGAGCGAAATTATAATACATCAAAGCAGCGGTATAATATTCCAACTTTTGGTAGATGTATGCGATATGATATTCTTTATGAGCTAATTTAGTATTCATTTCCGAAATCTTTTTTTCCGCTTCAGGTACCCGCGAGTTAGTGGGGAAAAAATCGATAAATGCCTGAAACTCTTCGATAGACTTTCTAGTATATTTTTGGTCCAACGCATAATTAGGCGAAAGCTTATAGTAGCATTGAGCCAACATATATTGCGCATCACTAAGATGTTTACTGGACGGCATGTTTTTAATTAGTTTACTAAATTCATAAGCGGCAAGAATATATTGTTTTTGTTGATATTTAGACATTCCCAAATAATATTGGGCATCATCAACTGCCGCATTGCCGGCATATTGGAGTACAATTGCTTGAAACTCTTTTATAGCCATATCATAATTTTCATTATTGTATAGCTTCATAGCATAAGCTAATCCTTGGGAAGGGGACATATTTGCCGTATCAACCGTAGTAGCGCAACCCCATAGGGCAATAGATGATAAAATTGCTGCAATTAAAAATTTTTTCATATTCTCAAATATTAGATTTTTTATATTTAAACTACAATTATAATTAAAATGGTTAATCCTTTAAAGTCAAATTTTATTACTTACTTCTGACTTTGAAGAATAAATATATAGTTACTGCAGCCGTACCAATAGCAATTAAAGGTTCATAAAAACTAGAGAAGAAAGGTTCGGGCGGCAATTTATCATGAGTAAACGGAAAGGATAAGTTTTCCAACGAACTCACTTCCGATACTTTTACGGTGTCAACGGATGAAAAAAAGAACTTATGAACCACTGTGCGGCTTGAGTAAATTCCAAAATTTCCTTTAATTGAAATAATTCTCGGTACATAAAAGCTGCCGAAAAGTGAGCGTCTAAACATATCGCCGTAATTAACGCTTGCATCATAAACAACAATATTCAGAATGGTTCTATGTTGTGATACACTATCGATAAATATAGATATGTTTCGCCCACTCGATTGCAAATCGGCAATTATACGGTTTTCAAATATCGAATATTCTTTTCCTAGACTTAATTGAATATAGATTTCTTTTGATGATGAGGGGAGTACCTTGTTAATCTGTGTTGCCGTAGAGTCAATCAGTTTATTGAAAATATCTAAATTTGAAACGCTTTGAGAGTAAACCGAGACAGGCAATAGTAAAATAAAAATAAATATCTGGAAGAAGGTGCTAATCCGGATAAATAAATTATTGATTTGTTTCGGCATATTATATGAAATTTTTTGTCTTTGGTTTCTTAATTATTATGGTAATATAGACATCTGATTACAAAAATACACAATTTTTAACTTTGATAAACCAACTCATAAAAGAATAATCCATATTATCGTTTCCCGGCAGCAATTTCCTGAAGTCTTCTTATACGTTCTTTTGTAGAAGGATGGGTTGAAAATAATTTCATTAATTTTTTATTGCTTAAAGGATTTACAATAAACATGTGCGCAGAAGCTGGTCCGGCATTAGTAACAGGTTTAATTTTATTAGCATATTCAAGCTTTCCAAGTGCGGATGCCAAAGCCAGTGGATTACCTGAAATTTTAGCTCCTCCGGCATCGGCAGCAAATTCTCTCGAACGTGAGACAGCCAATTGCAACAAAGTTGCGGCAATAGGTGCAAGAATGATTAAAAACAAAGAAGAAATTCCATCATTATTTCTGCTGCTTCTTCCGCCGCCGAACATTAATGTCCAGCCTGCTAATTCTGCCATATAAGTAAGTGTACCGACAAAAGTTGCCGCTATTGTACCTATTAAGATATCACGATGTTTTACGTGAGCAAGTTCATGTCCCAAAACACCGGCTAATTCTTCATTATTTAAACCTCTAATGAGGCCTGTTGTAGCTGCCACAGCGGCATGCTGCGGATCCCTTCCGGTAGCAAATGCATTCGGTGTTGCGTCATTTATTACATAAACACGAGGCATCGGTAATTGAGCGTTTTTTGAAAGTTCTTCGACTAGAATATATAGCCTTGGAGCAGTCTCTTTTGTAACTTCCTTTGCTTTATACATTGAAAGTATTATTTTATCGGAAAACCAGTAAGTACCGAAGTTCATTAGGATTGAAAAAATTAAAGCAATGGTCATGCCGGTTTTCCCGCCGAACAGATTTCCAACAAACAGGAATAGGACCATCATTAACGTCATCAAAAATACTGTTTTCAGCATGTTCATCTTCATCTTCTCCTAATTATTATGTTTAAAATTAGATAATATGATTTATCAAAACAAGGTGAACAAATTGGTAGTGATTCGGAAAATATATTTTTAAGTCTCCTTTAATAAAGATATTTTTCTTAATTGAAAATCTTTTTTTTAATTACCGGAAGGGTTATTTCCCTTGCCTTTATTTGATATTATTATTAAATAATGATTGCTTTTTTACAGGAGTTTTATGAAATTATTTGTGACTTCATTATTTGCCGTTTTTTTGCTGTTTTCAGTTACTGCATTCGGGCAAAATACATACGAATTTTTAAGAATGAATATGAGTGCCAGAGCTGCTGCTCTCGGCGGTAGTTTTGTTTCGGACAACG
>CAJXGP010000151.1 GCA_913053915.1 uncultured Ignavibacteriales bacterium
TAGACAAAGCCGCTTCGCTATTTCATCAAAGAGCAATCTCAGCTCTTTATGCAGAACAGGGATTTGGGATAGCGTATGTGGGAAAAATAATGCCGCAAGGGGGAAAAGGATGAAAACGGTCATGACAACTGTCGGTACATCGCTATTTACAAATTATTTTGATAAAAAAAAGGATAATAATTTTGATGAAACCAAAAGAGGTTATTTTGAGAGATTAAAGAATAAGCAGTATTCAGAATGGAAGGATTATGAAGATAGGATAAATAGGCTTAAGCCGGTCATCGTGGATTGGACGCGAGAGAATAGCGATGCTTCTGCTGAAATTAAAAGTTTGTTGAAAATTCAGATTTCTCAAAAATCTGAATTGGATGTAAAACTTCTAATCTCCGATACAATTCTGTCAAGGCTTGCAGCTGAAATAATCCAAAAATATTTTGAGGGCAATGACAATATTCAAATTGACAAACACCTTATTCTAATAAAGGATCTGCAAGTTGAAAATTATAATAAGTTTATAAAAGGCAGAGATAATTTGGTAAAAGAAATAAGGGATATAATTGGAAGAGAATTTAATAAAGACGGGAACACAAAGAAAGCATTAAAAAATATTGCAGATAATTATATTTTTAATATTTCAGGCGGATATAAAATAATAATTCCCACAATAACCATTGTTTCTCAAATATACGAAATGAAATCTTTTTATATTTTTGA
This sequence comes from uncultured Ignavibacteriales bacterium, assembly GCA_913053915.1. Next base: position 715 of record CAJXGP010000151.1, read on the forward strand.
AAATAGCGATGATTTGATTGAAGACGCACTAATGCCTCTGGGCTTTGATGATTTTCTCCTTGAGAATCTTTATTTTTCGATTGGCATGTTAAAGCATCAGAATGATTATAAGGAGAGGGATAGTAGCATCAAGAAAATTCTATCATCAGCTAATTTTGTTATAGGAAACGAGGTAACAGCTTTAGGAGAACTTTTCTATGATTATGTTTACTATCATAGAGAAGTTAGCGAAAATGTTCTTGGATATTTTGTAGAATATAAGTTATATGAATACTTTATTGTAAGTAAGAAGTATAAAGATATTAAACATAGCTATACAGGTAATGATATAGAGCTTGATCTTGTTCTTGATAATAAAACTATAGTTGAAGTTAAATCAATAGCAATGTTTATGCACAAAGATGGGGTAACCAAGATTAAAAAGCAGATAGATGGACAGATAGAACATTACCCTGAATATACCGAGCACCACCTTGTTCTCTATACATCGTACAAAGAAGTCGCAAGCAAGCATAAAGAGATAAATGACAATATAACAGAATTATACCTCCAACTAAAAGATAATCATCGGAATATTGAATTTAAGTGTTTCAACCTGTATTGGTCGTTAGGAGGAATAGTTGCCAATCAATATCAAACATTTATGAAACGACCACTAACGGATAAAGATATTACGGAAATAAGTATTAAAGGAGGCAAAGATGTATAAAAAAGCAAAACCGTTTTTTATAATTACAGAAACACCGCTCCATGCCGGAAGTGGGCAGGATTTGGGTATCGTAGATATGCCAATCCAGAGAGAAAGGCACACCGGTTTTCCAAAAATAGAAGGTTCAGGATTAAAGGGAAGTATTAGAGAGACATTTGAAAACAAAACAAAAGAAATAATTGTTGCCAGCAAAACAGTAGATGACTCTAATAGAGACGAAGCAATCTCACTTGTCTTTGGTCCAGAGGAAGGAGATGCCCATGCCGGTGCATTGGGCTTTACGGATGCTCGATTGCTGCTGTTTCCGGTGAAATCTATGAAAGGCGTTTTTGTATATATCACCTGTCCTAAGGTATTGGAAAGATTTAAAAATGATTTGGAATTATGTAGTTTAAGATTTAAAAATGGTGATAGTGAAATTGTTATTCCTACCAATAATAGCTTAAAGACAGTTGATGACAAGGGTAAGTGTCTTGTCGCTAATAAAAATGAAATCGGGATAAACGGTACTGCAATTTTAGAAGAATATTCCTTTGAAATTCAAAATGGCAATATAGAGAATTTGGCAAATTTGCTTGCAGGTAACATTAGTAATGACGAAATAAAGAATAAACTCGTCATTCTTTCGGATGACGATTTCAGGGATTTTGTAAACCTTTCTACGGAAGTCATAACGAGAACGAAAATCAATAATGAAACAGGCACAGTTCAACCGGGAGCTCTATTTACTGAGGAATATCTGCCTTCTGAAACAATACTCTATTCTCTGGCATTGACAACCCCTATATTCAAGGAGAAAATGGAAGATAAGGGAGTTTTTGCTCAGGTTGGTAAAGTCGAAGAAGAGCTTGTGATGGAATTTTTTAAGCAGGGCATTCCCGAGGTTATGCAAATTGGCGGAAATGCTACTATTGGTAAAGGTATTGTTAGGATAAATGTGTGGAGAGACGATAATGAGTAATAACACTATGATAAGAGGTCTTCAGCAGGGTAGGGCAAGTTTTGCTTATGAATATGCAAACCAGATAGATGATAAACTGAAAAACAAGTTTAAATCGCTTGCAAAAAGCTTTCCGATGCTGGTTAAGACAAATGGTCTGGGTGCAGCTGTTGCTTTTCTATTTTCTAAGAAGGATAAAGAAATGGGGATGTATAAACTTGTTGGTGACAGCATTGTTGAATGGCTGAAAAAAGATGATAGATACAAAAACTATGGACTTGAGAGATTGACAGATCTAAAAAGTTTAGCCGAAGGAGCGATAAAGTTGAATTCACCTGAATATCGTGCTTTAACTATTGAAATTTTAGCATTTTTCAATTGGCTCAGACGATTTGCTGAAGGTTTAGCCGAGGATAAAAATGAGTCTTGAAAGAAAGTTGCCTAAAGATACAAATGATTTGATAGCATCAAGTAACATAGATAACTTTAATCTTAAACTAAACAAAGCGGCTTTTTTTGACGGTGATAAGTTCATATTCTTTAAAAAGGCAGATAACAAGCAAGATGGATTAGATATTCAGCCCGATTATACCAAGATAGATATTAATGCGATAACGGAGCATTATAAAAAAACTGTAAGGAAATTAGGTTTAGAATTAAAATCAATAATATTTAAACCCGACTGGCGTCTTATAGTTGGTCTTGGCAATGAATCGGTTTATGAAACTTCAATGACGCTGCACCATATCTATGGATTTCCTTATGTTCCTGGAAGTGCCGTAAAAGGAGTGGCAAGAAGTTATTATATAGCTGAATTATACGATGAGATCGGTTTAACGGATATAAAACAAATTAACGTCATTGAGAAGGTATTGGAAAATTTCGTAGCTGAAAAAGACGAGAATATAGTTTATGAAGATTTTAAAAGAAAGTTTTCCGTTTTGTGTGGTGATAAAAAGATAAATGCTACAAAAGAGCAGTTTGATTACTTTCGCAGTAATAATGGCAAAATTACTAACTTTCAAGATATTTTCGGTACCCAGAATAAAAAGGGCAAAGTGATATTCTTTGATACTTTTCCGCTTGAACCGCCAAAAATAAAGCCCGATATCATGAATCCGCATTATGGTCCCTATTATTCCGATTCTTCAGGAAAAATACCTCCAGCTGATTATCACAATCCTGTTCCTATTTTTTTCTTGACTGTAAAAGAAACGCCTTTTGAGTTTACAATAGGAATCAAAGAAAAAGATAATATTATCATTCAAGATGGTGAATTCAAAGATAAAACTCCGCTGGAAGTGGCGTATGAATATATGAAAAAAGTGCTCACCGAACATGGAATTGGGGCAAAAACAGCTGTTGGATATGGTTATTTTGCAGACATTACAGATAAAGAAAAATCTGAATATATGACTGAAGATGAGAAAAGAGAAGTGTTAAGACAAGAAAAGGTAGAAAGGGATGAGAGAGAAAGGAAAAAGCTCATTGAGACACTTAATGAGGCAGGATCTGCTCAACAGAAGTATTTTTCCATTGATGAAGTCATCAAATATTTTGAGGTGCATTTGTCGGATACAGTTTATAAAGAAAAACTGTTTGATGTAATGTTTGATTTTAAGAAGCTCTCCATCCTAAGGGGTCTGCAATTAGGTAGCGGTATAATAAATAGCTCTTATGAACTATATATGTTTATAAAAGAAAATAACGATGAGATAAAAGCCGATACAAATCTGTTGGAAAAAAAGTTGTCTAAAATTATGATGAAATTGGGGAGCAAGAAGTTGAAAAATAAATGGAAACAATATTTTGAATCTAAAAATTAGCAATAATCCATATAATGTCTAAAATCTTAATTGCATCGCTTGGCACAGGTGTAAAAAAAGAGGGTGGATACAGGCTTGCTAAATACGAGATTGACGGCAAACACTACACGGAAAAAATCATCGCCAAAGCTCTTTATAATCATATCAAGTTTGACAAAATCTTTATGATCGGAACTTCAAGATCTATGTGGGATGCAGTTTATGAGACGTTCGACGGCAAAGACGAAGATTTGCAGTTCAGGTTATATGCTAAACAAGAAAAAGGCAGCTTAGAAAAAAGTGATCTGCGGACAATTGAAACGGGATGGGAGGAAAATTTTGGTATGCTTGGTTCAAAAACCTTTCTTGTTAATTACGGATTGAACGATGACCAGCTATGGAGCAATTTTGAGATATATCTTCAGATAGCTGAATATATTGAAAATGGCGATAGAATTTATCTTGACATAACCCACTCTTTCCGCTCACTTGCCCTGATGTCCTATATTATGCTTGATTTTATCAAGTCTGTACAGCAAAAGAGATTTACTGTAGAAGCTGTATTTTACGGAATGTTTGAATATTCTTACGAGCCGTCAAATACTGATAGAATTACGCCTATAATAGATCTAAAGATCCTGTTTGAGATAAGTGAATGGATAAAGGCGATTTCAGCACTTAAAAATTATGGAAGAACTGAACTGGTGGCTGAAAATTCTGAGAAAAGTTTTGGTGCAAAAAGTGAGGCAACAAAACTTTTTAACGGATTTTCTGAGAGCATCTCTATCGCAAACCTTGCATCAATTAAATCTTATGTGAATAGAGTTAGAAACAAGTTATCTGTTTTCGATAATACGGATTCTGTAATAATGAAACTGGTTTCAAAAGATTTGATCTGCTTTATAAAAAGAATGGATAAGAAAAATTTGTCGGATTTTCAGTTTGAGATGTCAAAATGGTATTGCGAGAATAAAAATTATGCAATGAGCTATATTGTATTGGCGGAATCAATTGTTTCCAGAGTCTGCGAAAAAGAGAGCATTGGCTTGGAAACAAAAGAAGATAGAGATAAAGCAAAAGATATTCTACATCGTAAAGCAGACTACCGGTCTCTTTCAGACAAATACGGAATACCAAATATAGTGAGAAACAACATTGCTCATCAGCTGTCTGACAGGAGCTGCAGTGCAATTAGTGATATTGAAAATTTACAAAAAAGAATAGACGGAGTAGAAAAGGCATTCAATGCACTGGATAGGGCAGATTAGTATGCCTTATTTTTATCTACTTTTCTAACACAATCTCACTGATATTCAGATTGAGGAAATTAAAACCGTATTAAAACGCCAAAAAATCATACCTTTGCTGCAGAGATTGCATAAAATCTAGTCAAACATTCCGCCAGCAGGTGATATAACTCCGATAGTAGATTTTGATTCTACCTATGAGGAATTGAAACTTTTTCTAATTTCTTATTACTTCCATCTAAATTTAAGTTCTTGTCTATCTCTTTCATCGGGCATTCAGCTATTGTATTTATTACAAGATTCTCAAACAGCACATAAATACGCAAAGCCTCCGTTTAATCTTGTATATGTGATATCTTATGCCCATACCTGATTTGGTCTTTGTATTTCAATATCTTTCAGTCAACAGTTCTAAGACAACCTTTAGATGAAATCTTTTGGATTTATGGGGGGCAGTATAAAGAGGATATCAAAGGTAAGGATTGAACAAAAG
>CAJXGP010000152.1 GCA_913053915.1 uncultured Ignavibacteriales bacterium
ATATAGCGGAAGCCATATAATCTTGCCCAATATTAGAAGTTAAAAATTTCTCTTCTTCTTTGTTGGTTAAAAAACCTGTTTCTATTAAAACACTTGGCATGGCTGTTTTATACAACACTAAAAACCCAGCTTGTTTAACTCCTCTATCTTTTCGCCCAACTCTTTCGGTAAATTGTTTTTGAATTTTAGCTGCAAAATCTAAAGCCTTTAAAATAATTAACGATGATCCTCATCTAAAAAAATCATCCGGTACAATTATCCGCAAACATCTTTTAAAAAACTATTCACGCAATATTATGTATGCGAAGATTGCTTAACAAATAATATCAATTCGATTACTCTTAATTTTTTTTATATCATAAAATAATTTTTGATTTATTATTTTTTTTTGTTATAAATTTATTTTAGAAAAAAAATTTTTTTTACTAAAAAGTTTTTTAAAAAATATTGAACAAAAAAAATTTTAACTTGATAAAAGTTATTGACTTAAAATTTATAATAGTTATATTTACTAAAAAAATTTTTATTAAGGAGAAATTATTTTATCCTCTTTTTTTAATGTAAGATTGAACGTTGCATTAACCTTCAATGTCAAACCTGAAAGTGAAACTTTCCTTGAAGAACTATCCCCAAATTTCAAAGAAAGTCATTCACAAGCTAAAAAATTAATCGACAACTATGCGGAATGGGACACATGGGATACAATTACTGCCGTGAAGAATGCATTGGAATGCTTTTACAACGTTACAATGATAGAAGCAAATGATTTCGCTTATAATAAATTTAATGAAACAAAACCTGATATTGTATTCAACATAGCTGAAGGCTTTATCGGTGCAAGCAGAGAATCTCAAATTCCAACTATGCTTGAATTTCTTAAAATTCCATATACCGGTTCCGATCCTTTAACATTGGCTACTTGCCTCGATAAAGCACGCGCTAAAGAAGTGTTGTCGTATTATAAAATTCCAAATTCAAAATTTTTAGTTGCATCAAGTTTAGACCAAGTAAAAAATATTAATTTAAAATTTCCTTTGATAGTCAAACCGGTTTCTGAAGGTTCCAGCAAAGGAATTTTTTCCTCTTCATTCGTCAACAATAGAAAAGAACTTTTAAAACAGACTGAAAGAATATTATTCGAGTATGATCAAGCTGCGTTGATTGAAGAATTTCTACCCGGAAGGGAATTTACAGTAGCAGTATTAGGAAACGGAAAAGATACCACAATACTACCGATTGTTGAAATACGTTACGATGAATTCCCTGATAATTTTATACCCATATATTCTTATGAAGCAAAATGGATATTAGATACAAAAGAAAACCCGCTGAATATATTTTCCTGTCCCGCCAATTTAAGTACTGATTTAGAAAACAACATCAAAACCGTTGTATTGGATACGTATAATATACTTCGATGTAAAGATTGGAGCAGAATAGATGTTAGGCTTGATAAGAATAATATACCCAATATTATTGAAGTAAATCCGCTTCCCGGTATTCTGCCAAACCCGGAAGAAAATTCATGTTTTTCGAAAGCAGCACGTACTGCAGGGATAAATTATAACAACATGATAAACAAAGTTCTATATAGCGCAGCTAAAAGATATAAACTAATATGAAAATAAATTCAAAGATATTGATTTGCTATAATTCACCTGTAAGTATCTTTCCTATTTACAACGGCAAACCTTCACAAAAAGGTAAACAGCAAAATGATCTTTCGGAGAGTGGGATAATCAAAGAAATATCGTTAATAAAAAATTCTTTGAAAGAACGATTTTCTAATGTGGAAACATTTGCAGTCGATCGTAATGTTGAACGTACCATAAAAAAAATAAGCAAAATATCTCCCCATATTATTTTTAATTTTATTGAGTCTATTGATGGTGTTGCATCGTACGAATATTGTATGGCAGGCGTCTATCAGCTATTGGGTATAAATTTTACGGGTAATACTCCACCTTGTTTGGGAAATTGTCTTAATAAAACTAAAACGAAACTAATTTTGAAATCGTTCAATATAAATACACCGGATTCTTTAACTCTTGATAAAAAAGATATTATAAAAGAGGGAAATTTTAATTTGAAATATCCATTGATATTAAAACCGGCTCGTGAAGATGCTAGTATTGGAATATCGGAGTTTTCGGTTGTTAATAATTTTATTGAATTGAAGAAACAATTAGCTTTTTTAAGAAGGACATATAATCAAGAAGTAATAGTTGAAGAATATATAGATGGAAGAGAATTAAATGTTGCCGTATTGGGGAACATGATTCTACCTATATCCGAAATACAATTCAATGGTCTTCCGGTACACTTTCCTAAGATTGTAACTTACGAAGGTAAATGGATAGCTGATAGTATTTATTATAATAATACTAAACCAAAATGCCCAACTGTAATCGATGCAAGCACTAAAAGAAAAGTTGAAAAAATCGCATTATTAACTTTCCAAGCAATGGACTGCAGGGATTATGCCCGAATAGACATTCGCTTAACTAAAAACAAAGTGCCTTTCGTGATAGAGGTTAACCCTAATCCGGATATTTCAATGGACTCCGGATTTGTAAGAGCCGCGAATGCGGGAGGTATTTCTTATTCTGAAATGTTATATAAAATTGCAACTTTTGCATTAGAGAGAAAAAATCATGATTCGCAATGCAAGGCAAGCTGATACAAGTAAAATATATAATATCTTAAAAAAGATTACTGCGTTTACCGGTGAGGAAGTAGATGTTGCAATGGAACTTGTTAACATTGCTACATCAAATTATAATCAAACGGATTATTATTTATTTGTTTATGAAGACAATGATAAGGTTTGGGGTTATTATTGTATTGGAAGACGTCCGCTTACGGATGCAGTATATGATCTCTACTGGATAGTTGCCGATCCGGATTCAGATAAAAAAGGAATTGGTAAAATTTTACTGGAACATGCAGAGCAGTTCGTTCAAGAACATAATGGAAGATGGCTGATTGTCGAAACATCTTCAAAAGAAAGTTATTCGAAGGCAAGAAATTTTTATATGCGAAATAATTATTCCATTATTGCGGAAATAAATGATTTTTATAGAGTGGGAGATAATCTTGTTGTATTTGGAAAATATTTTAAGTAAATAAAAATAAACAGAGGCTGATTCATGGAACTGTGGCAGCAAATGATACGTAACAGTATTCATACTGTTAACGAGCTAGTGGAAAAATTCAAGATAGACAGAAAGGTTGCTGAAGAGCTTGATGAATTTTTTCAGGCTAGAATAAATCCTTATTATTTCAGTTTAATAAGATATCCCGGTGATCCTATTTGGCGTCAATGCGTTCCGGATAAAGCGGAGTTAGTAGATTTTGATGCCGACGAAGACCCGTTAATGGAAGATGCGATGAGCCCTGTTCCGAATATAACCCACCGCTATCCGGACAGAGCGCTTTTCTTGATTACTAGTCAATGCGGTCTTTATTGCCGTTTTTGTACTAGAAAAAGAAAGGTCGGCAATTATGAAAAAATATCTATGAAAGGATTGGAGAGCGCTTTTAATTATCTTGAAGAACACTCCAAGATAAGAGACGTAATATTGTCCGGCGGTGATCCGCTGATGTTGACCGATCCAATGCTTGAAAAAATATTACAAAGGTTGAGGTCTATTCCTCATATTGAAATCATAAGGCTAGGCACAAGAATGCCTTGTGTGTTACCACATCGCATCACTCCGAAGTTGTGTGAAATAATAAAAAAATATCATCCTATTTACGTTAACACACACTTCAATCATCCATGGGAAATAACTCCCGAAAGTAGTAAAGCCTGTGAAATGCTGGCTGATGCAGGTGTTCCGGTAGGAAACCAAATGGTATTGATGAAAGGCGTTAACGATGATCCGGCAGTAGTAAAAGAGCTTATGCAAAAATTGCTGAAAATAAGAGTTCGACCATATTATATGTACATGGCCGATGAAACGAAAGGTGCAAATCACTTTCGAACCTCGATCGAAACAGGGTTGGAAATAATTGAAAATCTTCGAGGTCATACAAGTGGATTAGCTATTCCCCATTTTGTTATCGATGCCCCAGGCGGAGGAGGAAAAATCCCTTTGTTACCTAATTATGTTTTACATCACGATGAAGATAAAATTATTCTTAGGAATTACCGACAAAAGATTTATTTTTATAAAAATTATAAAGATAAAAACAACCCTGGAACAGAGAATAAAAAGCCCGGTAAAAGGACCCGCAGAAATGGTAGAACAAGAGTGAAGGCAATTGAATTTACTAAATTTTCTTTACCCGTTGCCGACGAAATTAAAAATTGATTGAATTTACTAAATTTTCTTTACCCGTTGCCGACGAAATTAAAAATTGATTGTTAATTATGAGCTTTTTCTAAAAGATATTTTTTTGTGAAAAAGATTTGAGCCTTTTTAATATTCATAATTCGAAAACTTGAAAGCGGATTTCTTAGATACGCCTCAATCATATTTCGTATTTATCCTTTATAAATCAGTTTATCTTAAATAAGCATATATGTGAATTCACTTATCAATTATTTTCCCCAAATTTTTGAAAGCTTTTGAAAATTTAATTAAATTATTTCATCCGGAGTATCCGCATCATATCAATTTCATAACTTTCTCTGGGATACTCAATAATTCTGCCTATCTCTTTTCCTGCTCTTGAAAAAATAATGGTAGGCACTCTATCTATATCTAAGTCATTAACAATTGTTCCACCGGCTTTTTTATCTCTATCCACCATTATCAATTTTACTTTATCGGAAGGAAATTTTAGATAATCCAAAATTTTATAAAAATGGGGTACTTCCATTCTACTATCACTGCACCAAGTACCCATCACAATAATGATATCAACATTTTTTAACAACCGGGATGCATTTTTTAGTGCGGCGGTATCAACGGTATAAATTTGGTATGTAGGTCGAAACCACCAGGAGAAATTAGAATCTGCAAAAACTTTTCTATTATAATAACCTATCAACATCGGTTTACCGGAAACCGAATCTATTACAGTTTTATTTAATGTTGAATCTTTTACCGCAGATGTACCTTGAGCAAAAATATTGATTCCAAATATTAGAACTAAAATAATAAAAACAATACTCTTCATATATTTATAATAAATTTTAATGCTTATTATTTAATGAATTTCTTCGTAAATCAATCCCCCAAAGCAACTTATTTCTTAAGGTTTCAAAATAATTAGACAATGAAGTGTGTATCATTTTGAAAGGACGAGGGCTCTTGATTATTTTTAATTTTAACGCCGGAGGCATCGCAAAAACCCGCTGTCCATCGCAATTCAAATGAATTTCATTATGTAACGAATCCACATTTACTATAATCTCGGAATTACTCGGTAAAACTATCGGACGAACATTTAAGCTGTGTGGAGAAATCGGGCAAAGCGTTATAACATCTGTTTTAGGGCTGACGATCGGTCCTCCTGTAGAAATTGAATAACCTGTTGAGCCGGTAGGAGTTGAAATTATTAAACCATCGGCATCAAACGTTGTGACATAATCGCCATCCACCGTAATTGTCAATTCAATCATTTTCGGCCAACCGCCTTTGTCAATAACGATATCATTTATGCCGTACAGCCTCTCGACTTTATGTCCCAAACATTCACCTTGTATAACCAGTCTTTCTTCAATCGTGTATTTATTATCCTTTAATATATCTATTAACAAATCCATTTGGTTTACATTAACTTCGGCTAAGAAGCCTAATTTACCAAAATTAACGCCCAATACAGGTTTATTATAAAATTGTGCGAAGTACGCCGTTGCCAACATAGTTCCGTCGCCACCAATTGATATAATCAAATCACTTTTTTTACAGAGATTATCAATACTTAAAA